>CADCQE010000020.1 GCA_902803505.1 uncultured Lachnospiraceae bacterium
CGCGAAAAAGGAACCCCGGATCTGATCCTTCTGGACATCAACCTGCCCGGAATGGATGGATTCGAAACCTTGAAGAAGCTGCGGGAGTTTGAGGCAGGGAAGAGAGAGACCCCTGTCATCTTCTTGACGAGTGAAGAAGACCTCAGCAGTGAGGTGACGGGACTCCAGCTGGGAGCTATGGATTATCTCCGTAAGCCGTTTTCTCCCGAGGTTCTGATTGAGAGGGTTCACCGTGTCCTCCGGATGCAGGGAGAGATGGAGCGCCTTGAGAAAGCAGCTTCCATTGACAAGATGACCGGCCTGCTGAACAAAGAGGCATCCGAAGAGAAGGTGCGGGACATGTGCGACACGGAGTCCGGCTTCCTCTGCATCCTTGATCTGGATTCCTTTAAGCTCGTCAATGACCTGTATGGTCATGAGATGGGTGATAAGGTATTGATTCTGTTCTCCTCCATCCTGAAGAAGCAGAGGCGCCATGATGATATCTGCGGCAGAATCGGAGGCGACGAATTCATTCTCTTCCTGAGAAATATGAAGTCGGAGCATGAGCTGAACCAGTTCTACTCCCGCATCAGTGAAGTGTATCTGAGCAAAGTGAGCAGGATGATCAGCGGGAAGATTCCTCTGGGTGTATCGGCCGGTGCGGTGGCGGTCCCGGATCACGGGAGAAATTACGAAGAGCTGTTCCGCATTGCCGACGGGGCATTGTATCTTGTCAAGCAGAACGGAAAGAATGGCCTCAGCATTGCCGAGCCGCAGTCCGGAAGCCATGAGAACACGAACAATGAGCTGAATCTTGAGGCGATCACTTCGATTCTTGAGGAGCGCTCTGCACCCACCAGCGCGATGTGGATGGGGACGGAAGCTTTCACCAACATTTACCAGTATATGATCCGCTACATGGAGCGCTACCACGGCATGGCCTACCGGACGCTCTTTACGCTTCGCATGCCGGCGGAAGACTACAGTGACGCCGAGCGCACGGAAGTGATGACCCATTTCCGCAAGGTTATGCAGAGTTCTCTGCGCTACAGCGACGTGATGGTTGAGATCAGTGATAACCAGCTGTTTCTTCTTCTGCCCGAGACCAAGGACTACAACATCGACCGCGTGATAAGCCGCCTTCTTGAGAGATGGGAGCAGTCCGGATACAGTGACCGGGTCATGATCACATATGAATCGGGTCAGGTACATCTCAATCACGGGGTGGGCCCGAACCGGAATCATATGCCGGCGCAGCTGGCCGTTGCCGGTGTCGGCCCGGCAGACATGGAGAAGGCAGAGCCGCTGCTGAGCGAAGCAAATATTCACATTAAGATGCTGGACGGCGGTGCAGCTCTCCTCGAGTATTTGAAATTCTATAAACCGGATCTGGTCCTGGTGGAACAGAGGATGCCGGATATGGATGGTTTTGAGCTCCTGGCGCAGATGAGAGAGCGGTCTGATGACTATCGGAATGTCCCGCTTATCGTTCTGGCTTCAGAAGAATCTCCGGAGAAGGACCGGCAGTGGCTGGAGCTCGGAGCCATAGAAATAATCCGCAGGCCGATTGTCCCTGTAGACCTGGCTCTGCGGATTCGAAACCTGATTCCTTATCTGCGGATCACTTGATCTGTTTTCCTGTCCGCTTCTGATAATCCTCCAGCGCGGAACGGATTGCTTCCTCCGCGAGAACGGAGCAGTGCATTTTATAATCGGGAAGGCCGTCCAGAGCTTCTGCGACGGCTTTGTTTGTGAGCTTCATGGCCTCCGAAACCGGCTTTCCTTTAATCAGCTCCGTCGCCATAGAACTGGAAGCGATAGCACTGCCGCAGCCGAAGGTCTCGAATTTGACATCCTTGATGATATCATCTTCGATCTTCAGGTACATCTTCATGATGTCGCCGCACTTCGCATTGCCGACTTCGCCGATTCCGTCTGCATCCTCAATCACGCCGACATTCCGGGGATTGCGGAAATGCTCCATAACCTTCTCACTGTATAACGCCATAGTCTTTCACCTCATAATATAAATTGCTTTTTTCCTGCCATCAGATCCCTCCAGATCGGAGAGAAGCCGCGCAGGTATTCGACTACTTCTTTTACGGACTTGATGAGATAGTCCACATCTGCTTCTGTTATGTCTTCTCCGATGCTGAGCCGCAGAGAACCATGGGCGACATCGTGCACCCGGCCAATGGCCAGCAGGACGTGGCTGGGATCCAGGGAGCCGGAAGTGCAGGCACTGCCGGAAGAAGCCTGTATTCCCTTGTCATCGAGCAGCAGAAGAAGGGATTCCCCTTCGATGCCCTCGAAACAGAAATTGACATTTCCGGGAAGCCTGTGCTCCGCGTCCCCGTTCAGAGCGGAGTGAGGGATTTCTTTCAGTCCGGCGATCAGGCGGTCACGCATTTTCACCAGGTGCTCCGCATTCTTCTCCATTCCGGCATTCGCTTCTTTGAGGGCTTCCGCCATAGATACGATTCCGGGGACATTCTCCGTCCCTGCGCGCTTGCCGCGCTCCTGGGCGCCGCCCTCGATCAGGTTCGTGAGGCGGATTCCCTTCCGGGCATACAGGAAGCCGACTCCCTTGGGGCCGTGGAACTTGTGCGCGGAAGCGGAGAGGAGATCAATATTGTCTTCGATGACATTAAGAGGAATGTGACCGACTGCCTGCACGGCATCGGTGTGGAAGAGCACCTTCCTGCTCCGGCATATAGCGCCCAGCTCCCGGATGGGCTGGATCGTGCCGATCTCGTTGTTGGCGGTCATGATGGTCACAAGGCAGGTGTCTTCGCGGATGGCGGCCTCGAGCTCAGAGGGGATGATCATTCCGTTCTCATGGACGTCGAGGAGCGTGATCTCATAGCCCATCTTCTCAAGCTTATTCAAAGTGTGAAGCACTGCATGGTGCTCAAAGGCAGACGAGACAATGTGCTTCTTGCCGCTCTTCTCCCCGAGCAAAGCGGCAGTCAGAATCGCCTGGTTGTCTGCTTCGCTTCCCCCGGATGTGAATGTGATCTCGCGGGGCTCGGCACCTATGACCGAGGCGACATCCGCCCGCGCCTTCTCCAGAACTTCCTTGGCTCTCTGTCCGATGCTGTACAAGCTGGACGGGTTGCCCCATGTATCCTCCATCATGGCTGTCATAGTATGGATAGCCGTCTTGCTCATCTTCGTCGTGGCGGCATTATCAACATAAATCATGGCGGTCATCTCCTTTCTTATTGGATTCATTGTTGATTATAAACGAATTGCCTACTGTGTCAATAGGTTTGCAATGACATTTCGAACGGGTCAGCGGAACGTTTCCCGTAGACCTGCCATTTCATTACTTGAAAAACAGCGGGCAATCGAATAGAATACAATAGGGAGGCGCGCCAATGGTGAACACCGTGATTTACGGCATGGTCTATCTCGGCAGTGCCATAATGATTTACAATATCTATAATTATGTCCGCTATACCAGGCAGCTGGAAAATACAGAGAGCTGGGGGAAAGAACGAAGAATCTTATATCTCCCCATTGCACTATTGGTTCTCTTCCTTATCGGGTATCTTGTGGTCGGCATCTTCGGGCATCCAGATTTGGTTATTTCCGGCATACTGTTTGGCGGGAGTATTTTTGTATTTATTATTTTCCATGTCCTGGAGCGGATTACTAAGCGGATCCAGATGGATGAACAGAAGGTGGCGGAGCTTTCCGCGGCGGAGACCGTGAGCCGTCTGAAGTCGCGCTTCCTTTCGAGTGTCAGCCATGAGATGCGCACACCCATGAACGTCATCATCGGACTGGACACGATTGCCCTTAAGAACCCGGATCTCCCGGAGGAGACGAGGGAACAGCTGCAGAAGATCGACACGAATGCCCATCATCTCCTCTGCCTCATTGACAATCTGCTCGACATGAGCTCCGTTGAATCCGGGGAGCTGCAGATTCAGGAAGAGCCGTTTTCCTTAAAGTCTGTCCTTGATCTCACCGATTCGATCACCAGGAATCAGTGTGAGGGAAAGGGCCTGGTTTATGAGAGCAGGAGAGAGAACCTTGCCTGGGACAGCTACAGGGGCGACGCACTGAAGCTGGAACAGCTGCTTCTCATTTTATCAGACAATGCCGTGAAATATACACCGGCACCCGGGAGGGTTGTGCTTACTGTCTCAAGGACAGAATGCGGAGTGGAGCAGGACACATTGCGCTTTTCCGTAAGTGATACCGGTGTCGGCATGGATCCTGAGTTCGTCAGTCAGATCTTTGAGACCTTCTCCCAAGAGGACGCCACTTCGACGACATATTACAGCGGCAGCGGCCTTGGGCTGAGCCTTGGAAGAAGCATTGCGGTCTTAATGGGCGGAGATATTGAAGTCCGGAGCGAGAAGGACCGCGGAAGTACCTTTACGGTTACTGCGAAGCTTAAAAGAATGGAAGAAGCGGAAGCAGCGGAAGAAGCGGAGAGCGATTCTGTATCAGCGGATGTGCTTGTGGGTATCAGAGTGCTGGTTGCGGAGGACATTGACCTCAATGCCGAAATCCTGGAAGACCTGCTTGAGATGGAAGGAATTCTTTCCGAGAGGGCAAGAGATGGCAGCGAAGCGGTCCGGATGTTCTGCGAGCATGAGAGCGGTTACTACAGTGCGATTCTCATGGATCTGCGTATGCCCGTTATGGATGGATTATCTGCCACAGAAGCGATACGCTCTGCGGATCATCCCGATTCTGTAAGTATACCGATTCTGGCGCTGACGGCCAATACCTCAGTGGAGGACAGGCGCAATGCCCTGGAAGCCGGAATGAACCAGCATCTGGCGAAGCCCGTGGATATCGAGCAGCTCTGCACTGTGCTGCGGAAACAAATTCGACCCCCAAAAGCCTGATGACCGGCTTCTGAAGGAGCGACTTAAGATGATTATTTCCAAACAACTGAAAAAACCCCAGCTTGTACTTATCGTCGATGATCAGGAGCTCAACCGCGATGTTCTTGGCATGATCCTTGAGGACGATTACGAACTGATCTACGCAGGGAACGGAAGAGAAGCGATTGAGAAGATCGAGGAATATAAGGACAAGCTTTCGATTGTGCTGTTGGACCTGATTATGCCTGAAATGGACGGATTTCAGGTTCTGGCCTATGTGCGCGGCAGTGATTACCTTAAGAATCTCCCGGTGATCGTTCTGACCGCGGAGAAGGACGCGGAGCTCAGGGCGCTGGAGATGGGGGCGTCTGATTTTATCACAAAACCATTCGATATGCACGAAGTGATCCTCGCCCGTGTCGAACGCATTATTGAACTCAGCGAGGGCAGGCAGCTCATCTCCGCTGCGGAGCATGACAGTCTGACTGGGCTCTACAGCAGGGATTTCTTCTTTGAATATGCGGAACGCATCTGTCATTATCATCCGGAGTGGCACATGGATGCGGTCGTCATCAATATCGAACAGTTTCATTCTGTAAATGCTTTAAACGGCCGCGAGTTCGGCGATCAGGTATTAAAGGCCATCGGGGATGAGATTCTGTCTTTCTTAAAAGAGACGATAGGAATTGCAAGCCGCTTCGAGTCAGACCGCTTTGACATCTACTGCCTGCAGATGGAGGATTACCATCCCCTGCTCGAACGCCTTCAGAACCGGGTTGATTCGCTCTCGAATGAGGCCAGCATCCGGCTGCGCATGGGCGTGCGGCCTTGGACGGAGGGCATCGAGCCCGTGCTTCTCTTTGACCAGGCCACGGCAGCCTGTTCCCTGGTCCGCCGCAATTACATGAGAAATCTGATGGTCTACGACGAGGAGATGCGCCGCAAGGAAATATTGGAACAGCGTCTCATCAACGACTTGAAGCGCGCAGTGGAAGAGCGGGAACTGAAGGTATATTACCAGCCAAAGTATTATATCCAGGCCGACCCGCCCAGGCTGGCCAGTGCAGAGGCCCTGATCCGCTGGGTTCATCCGGAACTCGGCATGATCTCTCCGGGAACTTTCATCCCACTCTTTGAGAGCAACGGACAGATCTCGATCATTGACAAATATGTCTGGGCGGAAGCGGTCCGCCAGATCGCGGAATGGCGCGACAGGCTGGGCTTTACGCTTCCTGTCTCGGTGAACCTGTCCAGGGTGGATGTGTTTGACCCTCTTCTTGAGGAGCGGCTCCTCCGCCTTGTCGAAGAGAACGGAGTGGAACGCAAGCTCCTGAAGCTGGAGGTCACGGAGTCGGCTTATACGGAGAATGGGGACCGGCTGATCGGGGTAGTGGACAGTCTCCGCAAGGTTGGTTTTGAGATAGAGATGGACGACTTCGGAGCCGGCTATTCTTCGCTCAATATGCTCTCTTCGATGCCGGTTGACATTCTGAAGATGGACATGCTGTTTATCAAGAATATTGAAAAGAATGAAAAGGACTTCCGCATGATGCAATTGGTGCTCGACATTGCGAGGTACCTGAATGTACCGGTTGTCGCGGAAGGTGTTGAAACGAAGAAGCAGCTTGAACTGCTTCGGAACTCGAATTGTGATCTTGTACAGGGGTTTTATTTCTCCAGACCGCTTCCGCCGGAGGAGTTTGAGAAACTGATTGTACGGGAACTCGATATTATAAGGGGGAAATAGATTATGACATTGCCTGAATTGTATGCTGCAGTTGGAGGAAGTTATGAGCAGGCGCAGAAGGTCATGCGGATGGACAAGCTGATTGACAAGCATATCCGCAAATTCCCGAATAACCCGGTGTACGGGCTGCTCTCTTCTGCCGGTGAGTCCATGGATGCAAGCGGTCTCTTTGAGCACGGACATGCTTTGAAAGGAGTGTGCGCCAACCTCGGCCTGGTTGAACTGTCCAAGGCCGCGGATGTGATTACAGAAGAATTCCGGCCGGGCAACGCTCGGAAGATGTCTGACGACGAAGTGCGTGAACAGCTGCGCAAGATTGGTGAACTGTACCATCGCGCAATTGAAGGGATTCGTGAATACGAGAAGGAATAAGCGGGAGTTCTATGAACAATACGATGACTAAGGACGGCAGCACCCTGCCCCGCTATATCACTCCTCTGGGGGCATGGGCACTGGCTTTTGGCTGCAGCGTGGGCTGGGGCGCTTTTGTTATGCCCGGAACCACATTCCTGCCCATAGCCGGCCCGCTGGGGACTTTGCTCGGCATTCTGATCGGCGGAGCAGTGATGCTTGTGATCGGGGCGAACTATCATTTTCTGATGAATCAGTTTCCGGACTCCGGAGGCACCTACACCTTCACCAGGGCATTATTTGGCTACGACCACGGGTACCTCAGTGCCTGGTTCCTGATCCTTACTTACGTGGCGATTATCTGGGCGAATGCAACCGCATTGCCCCTGATCTCCAGAAACCTGTTCGGCTCACTGTTCCAGTTTGGCTGGCATTATGAGATTGCAGGATTTCAGGTGTATTTTGGGGAAATTCTGCTGGCAGAATTGTCTCTTGTGCTCGCTGCCCTTTTGTGTCTGAAGGGGAGACTGGCGCTGACTGTCCAGATCCTGATGGCACTCGTGCTGTGCGGGGGCGCCATCGTATGTGCCATTGCTGCATTTTCGTCTCCGGTCCGTGTCGAGTCCATTTTCTCGCCTCCCTTTGTTCCGGGAAAGTCAGCAGCTGCAGGTATTTTCACGATTATCGAGCTTGCTCCATGGGCCTATGTGGGATTTGAATCGATCTCCCATACTGCCGGCGAATTTCGTTTTTCCTTAAGGAAGAGCTTCCGCGTTCTGGCGGCAGCTGTAGTGACTGCTGCCGTGGTTTATGCTCTGCTCGCTCTGCTCGCGGCTTCTGTTCTTCCCGAAGGCTGTTCCAATTGGGCGGACTATATCCTGAATCTGGAGAAGTACCAGGGGGTCCAAGGGCTGCCCACTTTCTTTGCAGCCGAATCTGCTCTGGGAAAAGCGGGAACCGTGGTTCTGGGCCTTACGACCTTCGGCGCCATCATGACCGGTCTTATCGGCAACTTCATCGCCGCCAGCCGCTTGATGTACGCCCTCTCCGAAGACGATATGCTTCCGAAGAAGCTCGGGGAGCTGAATGCGAACCGCGCTCCGAAATATCCGATTTATCTGATTCTGGCCTTTTCCCTGATCCTGCCGTTCTTTGGCAGGACAGCCATCAGCTGGATTGTGGATGTCACTACAGTCGGCGCGACGATCGCTTATGCCTATGCATCCGGAGCGGCACTCAAATCGGCATGGCTGCAGAAGAATAAGAAGTACATCGTGACGGGCATCTTAGGTCTGTCGATCTCACTCTTCTTTATCCTCTGCTTCCTGGTACCGAACCTGATGGCAGTCAATGCCCTCTCAAAGGAGTCTTATCTGATCCTCGCGGCGTGGGGCCTCATGGGGTTTGTATTCTTCTTGTGGCTGTTCCGCAGAGACAGCAGCTGGAGACTCGGTCATTCCACCGTGCCCTGGATTGTTCTCCTGGGCCTCATTATCTTTACGTCGACGGTCTGGATGCGCCAGATGGCAGATTCCTCCACCCGAAATGCCGTTGAACCAGTGCTCGGTCTGATTGAAGAGACCTATGGAGGCGATCCTGCAAGTATGGAGCAGATTCGGCAGCCTCTTGAGAAGATCCTGCTGAATGTCGACGATTCGCTGATCACGGCGATTCTCATCCAGGCCATCCTGATCGTCGCGGCGATCTCGATCCTGCTGTATATTTATTCCATTATGCAGAAGCGGCAGAAGCAGATTGAGGTGGAGAAGGTCCTGGCTGAAGAGAGCAGCCGCGCGAAGACCAGCTTTCTGTCCAACATGAGCCACGAGATCCGCACCCCCATGAATGCCATCATCGGCCTCGATAATATCGCGCTGAGGGATCCGGATCTCTCAGACCGGACCCGGGAGCAGCTTGAGAAGATCGGTGCCAGTGCCAAGCATCTGCTGGCCTTGATCAATGACATTCTGGATATGAGCCGCATCGAGTCCGGGCGCATGGTTCTGAAGGAGGAGGAGTTCAGCTTCCGGACGTTTCTTGACCAGATCAATGTCATCATCAACGGGCAGTGTGTGGACAAGGGCCTGAATTATGACTGTCGGATCATCGGAGCTGTAAGCGACTATTACACCGGCGACGACATGAAGCTGAAGCAGGTGCTCATCAACATACTCGGGAACGCCGTGAAATTCACGGAAGTTCCCGGAGATGTCTCTCTCACTGTGGAGCAGACGGCTCAGTTTGAGGGATACTGCACGCTGCGCTTTATCATAAAGGACAACGGGATCGGGATGAACAAGGAGTACATTCCGAAGATTTTCGATGCATTTACCCAGGAGAACAGCACCACGAGCAACCGCTACGGGAGTACCGGA
>CADCQE010000021.1 GCA_902803505.1 uncultured Lachnospiraceae bacterium
ATGCCGATGCCGTTCTCGCCGCCCAGCTTGTTCAGCTCCCGGATGATGTCGGCGACCTTCATCTTCTTGCCGTTGATGGAGACGGGGATGCCCTTCTCGAAGGTCATGCTCACTTCCGTGACCTTGTCGGGCGCTTTTTCCGGAGTGACACCAAGCACCAGCATGTGGTCATAGTTCGGAGCCTGGGCGGGGTCCTCCAGCTCCAGTCCTTCGTGGCTGATGTGCCAGAGGTTGCGGTCCCGGCTGTAGCTCTCGGAGTGGTCGAAGGGAAGGTCGATGCCCTTGCTCTTGCAGTAGGCAATTTCATCTTCCCGGGACTGGAATTTCCAGACATCCGTCATGCGCCAGGGAGCGATGATCTTGAGGTCCGGAGCGAGGGCCTTGATGCCGAGCTCGAAGCGGATCTGGTCATTGCCCTTTCCTGTTGCGCCGTGGCAGACAGCGGAGGCGCCTTCCTTGCGGGCGATCTCCACCAGCTTCTTGGCGATGGCGGGGCGCGCCATAGAGGTTCCGAGCAGATATTTGTTTTCATACACGGCGCCGGCCTTGACACAGGGCATGATATAGTTCTCTGCGAAATCGTCGTTGATGTCTTCTATATAGAGCTTGGCCGCTCCGGAGAGCTTCGCTCTCTCTTCCAGCCCATCCAGCTCGTTGCCCTGCCCGCAGTCGATGCAGACACAGATTACTTCGTAATTGAAATTCTCTTTGAGCCAGGGAATGATTGCGGTGGTATCCAGACCGCCGGAATAAGCCAGAACTACTTTCTCATTTGCCATGATATGCCTCCCAAAATGACGTAGGATTGTGAAACTTGAATCGTATGGCAGTATACAGCATATGCAGGCAATATGCAACTGGAAAAGGAAAATGAATGGATAAAAACGTGAATTTCGACTGAATAATATACATGATAACTGCATATTTATGCAATTTTGCGATCTTTACATTTTCCGGCTTATCGAATAGAATAAGTGACTACATACATTATTACATGGAAAGGGCCGCGTAAAGAGAAGCGGGGATGACAGATATGGTAAAAGTTGGAATTATCGGATCGACCGGTTATGCGGGAGCGGAGCTTGTCCGTCTGCTGCTCCGTCACCCGGAGGCGGAGATCGTCTGGTACGGCTCCCGGAGCTATGTGGAGCAGCCGTATGCGGAGGTGTACAGGAATTTCTTCAAGCTCGTTGAGGAGCGCTGCCTCGATGACAATCTGGACGCGCTCGCCAGGGAGGCGGATGTGATCTTCACTGCGACGCCCCAGGGCTTCTGCGCCTCCAAGATGAGCGAGGAGCTCCTGCAGAACGCGAAAGTTATCGATCTGTCCGCAGACTATCGCATCAAGGATGCCTCCCGCTACGAAGCGTGGTACAACATCCACCACCCCACTCCGGAGTTTTTGGGTGAGGCGGTCTACGGCCTCCCTGAGCTTCACAGGAAGGAGATCGCCGGCGCGAGGCTCATCGCGAATCCGGGCTGTTTCCCGACCTGCAGCATTCTGGCGGCAGCGCCCATGCTGAGAGGCGGGTTCATTGATCCGGACACACTGATCATCGACGCCAAGTCCGGAACCACCGGTGCCGGGAGATCGGTAAAAGCGGCCAATCTCTATTGCGAGGTCAATGAGACTGTGAAGGCCTACGGCGTGATGACCCACAGGCACACCCCGGAGATTGAGGACCAGCTGTCCCTTGAGGCCGGGAAGGAGATCCTGGTGCAGTTCACCCCTCATCTGATTCCGATGAACCGCGGAATCCTGGTCACGGCCTATGCCTCCCTCAGGGAGGGTGTGAACGAAGAGGACGTGCGTGCGGCCTATGAAGAGGCATACGGGGGCGAGCCCTTTGTGAGATTCCTGTCCCCCGGAGTGATTCCGGAGACGAGATGGGTGAAGGGCAGCAACTACGCCGACGTCAATGTCCTTGTGGATCAGCGGACCGGCCGCGCCATCATGCTCGGCGCCATAGATAATATCGGAAAGGGCGCGGCGGGACAGGCCGTGCAGAATATGAACCTGATGTTCGGGCTGGATGAGACATCGGGACTTGAAGGCATACCGATGCCGTTCTGAGAGGCCCGCTTTCCTGCAGGGGCCGTGAATAGTAAGGAAAAATGCTCTGCAGGCAGAGCATTTCACCGGAAATGACAGATGGAGGAGAAGACCATGAAGAAGCTGGAAGGCGGCGTGACGGCGCCGAGGGGATACCGGGCTGCGGGCTGTGCCGCAGGAATCAAGAAAAACGGCAGCATGGACATGGCGATGATTGCCAGCGAGGTTCCCTGTGTTCTCGCAGGAACCTTCACGATGAACGTAGTGAAAGCGGCACCTGTCCTCTGGGACCGGGAGCGGGTGAAGGAAGGCAGCGGGAGGGCTGTCGTCGTCAATGCGGGCGTGGCCAATGCCTGCACGGGCAAGGAGGGCATGGACTACTGCGCGAAGACGGCTGAGGCCGCCTCTGCGGCGCTCGGCATTTCCCCTCAGGAGGTCCTGCTCGCTTCCACAGGCGTGATCGGGCAGCAGCTGCCCATCGACAAGATCCTGTCAGGGGTCCGGGTACTCGCAGGCAGTCTCTCTGACACGATCGGAGCCGGAAATGATGCGGCCACGGCCATCATGACAACAGACACTGTTGCCAAGGAAACGGCTGTCTCCCTGCAATTCTCCGACGGCAGCACTGCTGTGATCGGCGGCTGCACGAAGGGCTCCGGGATGATTCATCCGAATATGTGCACGATGCTCTGCTTCCTGACGACAGATGCGGCCATCTCCAAAGAAATGCTGCAGAAGGCCCTGTCTGCCGTGGTTCCGGACACTTTTAACATGCTCACTGTAGACGGCGACACTTCGACGAATGACACCTGTCTATTGATGGCAAACGGACTGGCCGGTAATCCGCCCATAGAGGCGGAGAGCGAGGATTACCGGATCTTCCTAAAGGGGCTCCTTGAAGTCTGCACCACTCTCGCCAAGAGGATGGCGAAGGACGGGGAGGGCGCCACCTGCCTCTTCGAGTGCGACGTCATCCACGCGGCCTCTAAAGAGGACGCGAAGCGCCTGGCCAGGTCCGTCGTCTCGTCCACCCTCACGAAGGCGATGATTGCGGGACATGACGCCAACTTCGGGCGCATTCTCTGTGCCCTTGGCTATTCCGGTGTGGAGTTTGATCCCGAAGAAGTGTCGCTCCGCCTGGAGAGCGCAAAAGGGTCTCTCCTGGTCTATGAGAAGGGCGTGCCGCTCCCATTTGATGAAGAGTACGCGACAGCGATCCTGTCGGAAAATGAGGTCCGCTGCATCGCGGACATGGACTGCGGCTCTTATGACGCTTCCGCCTGGGGCTGCGACCTCACCCACGCATACGTAGACATCAACGCGGATTACCGCTCATAAATTGCCGCTTTGCGCGGGACAAGAAAGAGAGGCATGATCATATATGGACAGCATGGATATGTGGATTCAGAAAGCGGACGTGCTGATTGAGGCGCTTCCATACATCCGCGAATTCTCAGGGAAGAAGATCGTCGTCAAATACGGCGGCTCCGCTATGAAGGATTCTGCCCTGAAGAAGAGCGTCATCCAGGACGTGGCTCTCCTGAAGCTTGTGGGGATGAAGCCGATCATCGTCCACGGAGGAGGAAAGGAGATCAGCAAGTGGGTGAAGCTCTCCGGAGGAACCCCCGAGTTCGTGAACGGGCTGAGAGTGACTGACGGCAAGACCATGGAGATCGCCGAGATGGTTCTCGGGCGGGTGAACAAGGGTCTTGTCCAGTATATGGAGGAAAATGGGGTCAAGGCCTGCGGGATCTCCGGCAAGGACGGCGGCACCATGGTCGTGAAGAAGAAGACCCTCGAATCAGGAGTCGACCTCGGCTATGTGGGGGAGGTGACCGGAGTTGACACGAGTCTCATCGACACACTTATCGAAAAGGATTTCGTGCCTGTGGTCTGCCCCATCGGTCTGGGTGAGACGGACTTCAAGTCTTACAACATCAACGCGGACGATGCCGCCTGCGCGATCGCAGCGGCGGAGAAGGCGGAGAAGCTGGTGTTCTTAAGCGACATCGAGGGCGTCTACCGGAATCCGCTGGATCCGACGACGCTGATCTCTGAGTTGACGGTCACGGAGGCGAGACGCTTCATTGCAGAGGGAAATGCCGGCGGCGGGATGCTCCCGAAGCTTCAGAACTGCATCCAGGCCATCGAGAGCGGCACGAGCCGCGTGCACATCCTGGATGGGCGCATCGCCCACTGCATGCTGCTGGAGATCTTCACCAATAAAGGAATCGGCACTGCGATCCTGGGGGATGAGCAGAAGCGCTATCACTGAGAGAGCGCGCTGAAATGATTGAATGACCTTATACGGGGCGGAAGATTGTCCGATGAAATCACACCGGAGCAGGCAGCTCTTCATTTTGCCAGAAAGGGAAAACTCATGACACAGACAGAAATCATGAATCAGACAGAAGACTATGTCCTTCACACCTACAACCGCTTTCCGGTGGTCCTGGACCGCGGGGACGGGGTGCGCCTCCGGGACTGCGATGGCAAGGAATATCTGGACTTTATGTCCGGGATCGGCGTGCATGCGCTGGGATATCATTTCCCCGGTTATGACGAAGCGCTGATCGCCCAGATCGGAAAGCTCACCCACAGCTCCAACCTCTATTTTCACCTGCCGTTAAAGGAGGCCTCTGAGAAATACGTGCATTCCACCGGGATGGCAAAGGCATTCTTTACGAACAGCGGGACAGAGGCCATTGAGGGAGCCCTGAAGGCGGCCAGAAAGTATTCCTACCAGAAATACGGGGCCGGCCGCAGCGAGATCATCTCCATGAAGGACTCTTTCCACGGGCGCACCGCTTTTGCTGTTACCGTGACGGGAAATGAGCACTACCAGGAGCCCTTCCGCCCTCTGGTGGGTGGGGTGAAGTATGCCGATTATAACGATCTGGAGAGCGTCAAGGCGCTTCTGACGGACAAGACCTGCTGCATCATTCTGGAGACTCTGCAGGGTGAAGGCGGTATCTTCCCCGCGGAACCGGCATTTTTAAAAGGAATCCGGGAGCTCTGCGATGAGAAGGACCTGGTGCTCATCCTGGATGAAGTGCAGTGCGGCATGGGCCGGACCGGTGCGATGTGGGCCTATGAGCACTACGGCGTCCGGCCGGATATCGTCTGCAGTGCGAAGGCTCTCGGCTGCGGCATCCCGGTTGGGGCATTTGCGCTCAACGGGAAGCTCGCCGACGCCTCACTTGCGCCCGGCGACCACGGCACCACCTACGGAGGAAATCCATTTGCCATGGCTGCGGTATCGAAGGTATTCGACCTCTTTGCCGAGCATGACATTGTGGGACATGTGAATGAGCTCGCGCCTTATCTGGAGCAGAAACTGAACGATCTGAAGGCGGCGCATCCCTGTATCCGCGAGCAGCGCGGCATGGGTTTGATGCGGGGACTTCAGCTTGACGACTCGGTCCAGGCTTCCTCTGTGGCCTCCAGAGCTCTGGAGAAGGGGCTTCTCGTCATTACTGCCGGGCACAACGTGCTGCGGCTCCTGCCGCCCCTTGTCATCACCGCAGCGGATGTCGACGAGGCAGTCAGTATTCTGGACCTGTGCTTTCTGTAATCGCGTCCTCCTTTACCCGCACAAAATACTTGTCATCAAGCGGACGATTCGATAAAATAAAATCTGTGCACGGCCTCCTCTAAAGGATTCGGATTCCTTGCGCATATCAACATAGCTGAATGGAATCGAATGCTTTGGAGGTGCGATATGAAGCTGATTTCGAAATCCATGGCCCTTTGTGCTGTGGGTTTACTTTTTTTCGTCCCGGGGATTATGGGAATGACGGGCTGCGGCGCGACGGTCTATGAGTCCGTTGCAGAACCGGCCCCTAAGCCGCAAGCAGAAGCAGTGAGCTCCCTGCCGGAACCTGACGGGGAGACGCACTCTCCCGCCGCACCAGGCGAATCTGCCGGCGGCATGGAGTGCGCGGAGAGCCTTCCGCAGATCTATGTCTATGTGTGCGGAGCCGTCTTTCACCCAGGGGTTTACGAGCTGCCGGGAGGAGCCCGGGTTTACGAGGCGCTTGCGGCGGCGGGAGGCCTTAAGGAGGAAGCGGATCTGAGAGCACTCAACCAGGCCGCGCCGCTGTCTGACGGCCAACAGCTGACCGTTCTTACTTATGAGGAGACGGAGCTTACGGGCGGAAGAAATATCTGCGGCAATGAGACGGCGGCGGCATCAGGCGTATCCGTAAGCGGAACCGGTACGGACGGGAAGATCGATATCAATACGGCGGAGGCTGCGGAGCTGATGCAGCTCAAAGGAATCGGTGAGAAGAGGGCGAAGGACATCATCGCTTACCGGGAGGCCCACGGGCCTTTTGCCGCGGTAGAGGACATTATGAATGTCAGAGGCATCAAGTCCGCACTGTTCGAACAAATACGTGAAGAGATTATTGCATCCGGGTAACCGGAGAGAAGGGAAGAGAAGGAACGATGGCGAAGAAGGTATTAGTTGTTGACGATGAGAAGCTGATTGTGAAAGGAATTCGCTTCAGTCTTGAACAGGAGGATTTCGACGTGACCTGCGCTTACGACGGGGAGGAAGCGCTGGAGCTGGCGAAGGAGACGGAGTTCGATATTATTCTTCTTGACCTCATGCTCCCGAAGCTCTCGGGTCTCGAGGTCTGCCAGCAGATCCGCGGCTTTTCCAATGTCCCCATCATTATGCTCACGGCCAAGGGCGAGGACATGGACAAGATCCTCGGGCTGGAATACGGCGCCGACGACTATATCACGAAGCCTTTCAACATCCTTGAGGTCAAGGCCCGCATCAAAGCCATTCTCAGGCGCTCCGTCAAACCGGAGACGGATAAGGAGCAGCCCAGGAAGATTGAGATCAACGGCCTGTGCCTGGACTGCGACAGCCGCAGAGTCTATGTGAACGGCAAGGAGATCAATCTCACGGCTAAGGAATTCGATGTGCTCGAGCTCCTGGCCTTCAACCCCAACAAGGTGTACAGCAGAGAGAATCTTCTCAATATTGTCTGGGGATATGAGTATCCCGGTGACGTCAGAACAGTGGACGTCCATATCCGGAGACTCCGCGAGAAGATCGAGACGAACCCGTCCGATCCGAAGTATGTTCATACAAAATGGGGTGTCGGATATTATTTTCAGGCGTGAGCTGCCGCAGTGGGGACGGTTCTTATTGCAGCAAAAAATGCCGCAGTGGGGACGGTTCTTTTCGCGACATTTTTACAAAATGTTGCGAAAAGAACCGTCCCCACTGCGGCATTTTTTGCTGCAATAAGAACCGTCCCCCAGTATCAGATCCCGAAGAGATCTGCGTAGGCCTTGAGGGCGCCGTCGGTATTGTGCTCGAGCACGCGGTTCGCAAGTACTTTGCCCAGCTGGACACCTTCCTGATCGAAGCTGTTGACGTTCCAGAGGAAGCCCTGGAACATGAATTTGTTCTCATAGTGCGCAAGCAGGGCGCCGCAGGCTTCCGGAGTCAGCTGCTCGCCGATGATGATGCTTGACGGGCGCTCTCCCGCAAAGCATTTCGCGGGATTCTCATCGTCCTTGCCGCAGGCGAAGGCGACGATCTGTGCGGCGACATTGGCGCAGAGCTTCGTCTGGCTTGTGCTTCCCTTGACCTCCACGTCCTCTTCATTCTGGCTCTTTTTGAAGCCGATGAACTGCAGAGGAATGATATCTGTACCCTGGTGAAGCAGCTGGTAGAAGGAGTGCTGTCCGTTCGTACCGGGCTCTCCGAAGATCACTTCACCGGTCTGATAATTCATGGGCTCTCCGAAGCGGTTCACGGACTTGCCGTTGGATTCCATGGAAGCCTGCTGCAGATGAGCGGGGAAACGGGACAGCGCCTGGGAGTAGGGCAGTACAGCGGCTACGGAATAACCCAGGACATTGCGCTCATAGATACTGATCAGAGCATCCAGCATCGCCGGATTCCTGAGGGGATCTGAGACCGCGGAGAGCTTGTCTTCCTCTGCCATTCCCTTAAGGAGACGGGCGAAGATCTCCGGCCCGAAGGCGAGGGAGAGAACAGCGCCTCCGACAGCGGAAGATGTGGAATAGCGGCCGCCGATGTAGTCGTCCATGAAGAAAGCAGCCAGATAGCCGCTGTTCCTGGCCATCGGGGAAGTCTCCGAGGTAACCGCGAGCATGTGCTTAGAGGGATCGAGTCCTGCCTTCTCCAATGCATTTTTTACGAAGGATTCATTAGTCAGTGTCTCCAGCGTCGTGCCGGATTTTGAGACGACGATGAAGAGGGCGTGTGCCAGATCGACCTGGCGCAGCACACCCACGGGATCGTCCGGATCCACATTGCTGATGAAGCGGGCCTCCATCTTCAAGGTCTTGTTCGTGATCGCCCAGTTCTCCAGAGCCAGATAGATGGCGCGGGGCCCCAGGTCGCTGCCGCCGATGCCGATCTGCACGACCGTGTTGAACATTTCCCCTTTCTCATTGACAATCTCACCGGAATGTACCTTGCGGGCAAAGTCTGCGATCTTGTCCTGTTCCCCTTTGTAAAAGGCTCTCTTGTCCCTTCCGTCAGCGATCACTGCATCGCCGAGCTGTCCTCTGGTGAGCTGATGGAGTACGAGGCGCTTCTCTGTGAGGTTGATCATAGCGCCGTTATACAGCTCCTGAAACTTCTCAGACAGCTGTGCTTCCTTGGCCAGAGCTGCAAGAGAGGCAAGAATGCTGTCATCTACATTCTTTGCGGCATAATTGTAGGTCAGTCCCCCCGCCATGGGAAGGCTGTATTTCGCGACGCGGAGAGCGCCGCTTTCTCCCTGCATGACCTCAGAGAGCTTCACGCTGCCCTTTGTCTCCGCTAATGAATGATACGCTTCCAGTGTATCCAGATTCTTCCATGAAACCATATTTGCTTTCCTCCTCGTTCCTATGGGTAACAATGCTGCCGGTGATGAAAGATACCGGGCTGATTTTCTTTAGTCTACTGGGTTTTCTGAAAAATGTCTAGAAAGAGTGCAGGAGATCCTCTCAACTGGGCCGGATGCTGCGGATCACTGGGAGCAATTCCTCATAAGAGCGGAATACACACCCTTTGAAGCCCAGCTTTTCGGCGGCTGTGACGTTCTCCTCCGTGTCATCTATGAAGAGACACTCCTCTGCCTTGAGATTATACTTCTGCAGAAAAGCCGTATAGATCGCCGGATCAGGCTTGGTCTTGCCTACTTTGAAAGAGACGACACCTCCATCCATATATTCCATGAAGGAGAGGGATTCCCCACATTCATGGTAAGCCTTCCTCGAATAATTGGAGAGATAGTAGGTGTGAAGCCCCATTTCCTTCAGCTCCTTGATAAGCGGTATTGCGAAGCTGCTGCAGGTGAGAAGCCCCTCAATATTCCCGTATGCTCTGGTGAGAGCGGGTTCCATCTCCGGATCCATACTTGCAAAGCCAAGCAGGGCTTCCTGCTCGGTAATTTCGTCCCGCTCGAACATTCCCCAGAAAGGACTCATCACAGAGGCCTTAATGATGCGCTTTATCGCAGGGCCGTCAAATCCTTTCTCTGCCAGAAACTCCTTCAGTCTGTAATCGGCGAGCACGCCTCCTATGTCAAATACAACGTTTCTGATCATTGCTTCCTCCATAACGAATGTGCATTCCTCTCCGGTGCATCACCGGTGTTTTTTTATTATACCGCAGAAGAGCCGGGTTTCCTACTGGATTCTTCTGAACCGTCCCCCTGACCCGTTCAATGAACAATGGATAATTCGGCCCGGGCGTGATAAGATGATAGGGTTGCTTACAGTCCGTGCGAAAGCGCCCGCCATGTAGATTTTTCGCGCTCTGTACGCAGCGCAGCGATAGGCAGTCGCTTTCGGCGCTTGTTTCGCTGCACAAATATATATGAAGAAGGAGCTGGCAGTATGGAAAAACTTACTCTGGAAGAAGCTGAGAGACTGAACGCCACGCAGGTTACGGAAGAGCATCTGATTATTCATGCCAAGAATGTGATGGCGGCTATGGGAGCAATGGCGGAACACTTTGGAGAGGACAAGGAGCACTGGATGGCGGTCGGCATTCTCCACGACTACGACTATGAGAAATGGCCCGAGGAGCATCTTCAGCACACAGAGGAGCCCCTCAGGGAAGCCGGCGTCCCTGAGGAGGATATCCGGGCGATTCTCTCCCACGGGTACGGGATCTGCAGCGATGTGAAACCGGAGACCAATCTCGAAAAGAGCCTGTACACGGTCGATGAGCTGACCGGAATCATTCAGGCCTGTGCGAGGATGCGCCCCAACGGAATCCGGGACCTGGAGGTGAAGAGCTTCATGAAGAAGTTCAAAGACAAGCGCTTTGCCGCGAAGTGCAACCGGGAGCTGATCCTCAGAGGATGTGAGATGCTCGGCATGGAGCTCAGGGATGTAGCGGAGATCTGCATCAACGGCATGCGGCCTTATGCGGAGGAAATCGGGCTTCTTGGGACCGGCAGCTGAGCAACATTCCACTTTTTTGTTGCTTTCCGACCGCAATCACAATATAATAGCAATGCAATACGGCATCAGCCGCCGTATTGCATAACATTTTTCTACTTTAATAAGGAGGTTTCATATGGCTGTACTTAGTGTTATTGTTGGTATCCTGTTAATTCTCGGAGGCATTTGCTGCATCGTGACGCCTCTGGCAACATTTTTAGCCACTGGATATATCCTTTGCATCATCCTCTTGGTATTCGGTGTTATGGGTATTGTGAGAGCTTTCCAGAAGAAGGCCCATGCGCTTGAAGTTGTATCCAGTATTCTTGCGATCATCGTCGGCATCGTTGCTCTGACCCGTCCGGGCGGCGCTCTGGTATTCGACGGCGTCCTTGTGTACCTGATGGCTGCATGGCTTCTGGTCCAGGGCGTTTCTGCCATCGTGATCGGCATTCAGTCAAGACCGGAAAGCGGCTGGGTCTTCGGACTGATCGCAGGTATTCTCTGCGTTCTCCTTGGAATCTATGCATTCATCCGCCCCGAGTTCATGGCTGTTACAGCTGGTGTGCTGCTTGGCTTCTTCATCATCGCGGCCGGTGTCAGCCTGATCTCCTTCGGAGCTATGACCAACGAATAATGAGATCCTTATGTCGGTGAATCCATTCTTTGACAAGGGCTGAAGAGCTTGTGTCCGAGAGGGAGATTCCCGGCAGACAGAGGATCTGCACGCAGGAAATCGATTCTCTGCAGTGCTTCTTGCGCGATTTCTCTTCGGAAATCGCGTTCTTTTATGCGAAAAAGTCTGTCGCTTTTACCTGGAATCCTCCAGCGTGAATTTCATGGGAGAGAAGGACATGAAAATGGATAAGGGCAAAGTGCTTGCTGTCTGTACCAGTAAGCGAAAAGGAACGCAGAAGACTGAGGTGCCGGCCGTGAAGCTGATCCCCGGCTTTGGAATAGAAGGGGATGCCCATGCCGGCAATTGGCACCGCCAGGTCAGCCTGCTCGCTCTGGAGAAGATTGAGGCCTTCCGCAGCCGGGGAGCGGATGTCCCGTTCGGAGCCTTTGGTGAAAATGTCGTCGTCGAAGGCTTTGACCTGAGCACACTCCCCGTCGGGACAAGATTCCGCATCGGAGCTGTCCTCCTGGAGCTGACGCAGATCGGCAAGGAATGCCATAGCCATTGCGCGATCTACCACCAGGTCGGAGACTGCATCATGCCGAGGGAAGGTGTGTTCACTGTCGTCCTGGAGGGCGGGGTGATCCGACCCGGAGATGAGATCGAATTGATCGAGGCGGATCCCTGCCGGCCTTTTACAGCGGCGTGGATCACCCTCTCCGACAAAGGCGCCGCAGGGGAGCGCGAGGACAAGAGCGGTCCCCTGATCGGTGAGATTCTGACGGAAGCCGGTTACAAGGTCGTGGAAGGACTGCTTCTCCCGGACGGCGTGGAGCCGCTGAAGAAGCAGCTGATCCGGCTGGCGGACCAAAGACAGGTCAATGTTGTATTTACGACAGGCGGGACCGGTCTGTCGCCAAGAGACCTCACTCCCGAGGCGACCGCTGCCGTCTGTGACAGGATGACACCCGGGATCGCCGAGGCAATACGGGCGTACTCCATGACAAAGACACAGACAGCCATGCTGTCCAGGGCAGCTGCGGGCATGCGGAAACAGACCCTGATCATCAATCTGCCCGGCAGCCCCAAAGCCGTTCGGGAGTGTCTGGAATTCGTCCTTCCTCCCCTCAATCACGGCCTCAAGATCATGCTCGGAAGAGACGGGGAGTGTGCGGGATGATCACCGCCCGGAATTCGCCTCGACAAATTGCTTCGCCTGTTCCATAGCAAGCAGAACGGTGTCGCACCATTTGTCAAATTCCGGATCTTCTTCCTGGCACTCCGGATGGGAGAGGATGTAATCTATTGCGATGCGCGCGCCTTCCGCAAAGCTCACGCTTGTCCGCATTTCCGGAACCGCTTTTTTTAATTTTCTGTTGTCAAATACCACTGAGACAGCCTTATCACCGATCAGGCTGCCTTCAAAATCATAGTCGTGGCTGCTTCCGACTGCGCTGAGGAACTCGGAGGAGACATGGCAGGCCTTAAGCTCTACTCCCAGCGCGGACGCAACGGTCTCATAGATCTGGTTCCAGGTGAGGGTCTCATCCCCGGTAATCTGGAAGGCTTCTCCGATGGCGTGCACATTTCCCATGAGTCCTGTATAGCCGACGGCGAAGTCCCGGTTAAAGGTGAGTGTCCAGAGGGACGTTCCGTCGCCGTGGATGATCACGGGCTTTCCTTCCATCATGCGCTTCAGTACCTGGTAGGAGCCTTTTTTCCCGTGGACGCCTACCGGAATCCTTCTCTCATCGTAAGTGTGGCTCGGCCTTACGATCGTCACCGGGAAACCGCTGCTTCTGTATTGCTCCATGAGATAGTCTTCACAGGCGATTTTCTTTCTGGAATACTCCCAATAAGGATTTGCGAGAGATGTCCCCTCTGTAATGCGGTAATCTCTGGCGGGCTTGTGGTAGGCGGAGGCGGAGCTTGTGTAGATGTACTGCTTCGTCCTGCCGGCAAAGAGCCGCAGGTCCCGCTCGACCTGGGGCACATCGAATCCGATGAATTCGCACACGGAGTCAAACTCCAGCTTTCCCAGCTTCTTTCGAACATCCTCCTCATCGCTGATATCCGCAATGATCTGATGGACTTCCTCCGGCAGCACTTCCGCGCGGCTGCCGCGGTTGAGGACGTACACATCCCAGTCAAGCTCCGTGACAAGCCTCTTCACGATGGCTGTTGAGATTGTTCCCGTGCCGCCAATAAATAATGCTCTCTGTTTCATATGCTGCCTCGCTTTCCAATATTGTGTGGTCTGTATCCGAATTATACCATGAACCCGGCGACGAAAAAATCTTCCATTGTCCTTACTGCAGCGTCCGAAGCAGCTCCAGCACCTGCATGCGGCTCTTCACCCCGGTCAGCGCTCCGACCTCAGAGGCGCAGATCGCGCCGCAGGCGTTCGCAAAGCGAAGGGCATCTTTGTCGCTGCTGCCCCGCAGGATCTCCGAGGCGAAGCCCGCGACAAAATTGTCACCGGCCCCGGTGGCATCGACCGCGTGGATATCCAGTGCAGGGAGCGTGACAGCGCCCTCCGCATTATGAAAATAGCAGCCCTTGCCGCCGAGCTTGATGATGACGTTTCGGACCCCGTAAGAAAGGAACACATCCGCCATCTGACCGGGGTCTTCCTTTTTTGTAAAATACCTGGCTTCGTCCTCATTGGGCGTGATGTAGTCGATGAGGGGCAGACAGTCCCGGATGTCTTCCAGTGTCAGGAAGCGGAAGTTCGGGAGCTTGGTATCCGCAAAAACGGTGATGCCGCGCTTCTTCGCTTCACCAAGGACAGCGGCGATCACGTCCGGGTCGTCAAAGGGGGCCCGGAAGAGCGATCCCAGTATAATTCCCTTTGCATGCTCCAGTATCGTGAGATCCCGCTCCGGATGAAAATTCCAGCGATGGGCCTCATTCGTGATGGACTTCCTGCTTCCGTCATCCCGGACGAACATCGTCGTCACCGGTGTCGAGTGCTCTCCACTTCGGACAATATGGGAAATGTCGACGCCATTTCCTGCGAGGGTCTGCTCCACCAGATTCCCTGCTTCATCCGGCCCGAGAGCGCAGAGGATGCCTGTCTTCACACCGAGCTTCGCCGCAGTCACCGCCTCGTTCACGGCCTCTCCTCCCACGTGAAGGGAGCCTGAGACAGCGCGGTAACCGGAAGCGGAGACCGGCTCCGGGTCGAAGCCTCTTATGATGGAGTCGATGAGGGCCATGCCAATGCAGATGAGGTCACAGTTTGGATTCATGATTTGCTCCTTTTCGGAAATTGACGGATCATCCCGGAGATCGCGCGGGCATAAGTGTTCTGTCTGTAATATACGTGCACTTGGTAATAATTGCAAGGATGATGCAGTGGGGACGGTTCTTTTTGCAGCATTTTTTGCTGCAAAAAGAACCGTCCCCACTGCATCATTTTTGCGGTTTCATGTTGACAAATGCTCCCTTTTCCCTTACAATCACAAATCAGCGAAACACTGTAAATGCGATGACGGCACTATGCGTTCTGTCCACCACTACAGAGAGCCGGCGGTTGGTGCGAGCCGGTGTGAGTGCAGTTTTGCAGTCTCCTGCCCGAGCAGATTTCCCGAAGGCCGTGCGCTGCGTAGGGAAGTCCGGAGGCCCCGTTACCATGGCCAGGTACTTGATGGAGTACCGATGAGCGGCTGCTTTTTTGCGGCAATCTGGGTGGTACCGCGATTAGATCTTAGGTCTTATCGTCCCGGAGGTTTATGAAAGAGATTTCATTAGACCCCGGGCGTTTTTATTTTTCATAAAAGGAGAGAATACCATGAAAACACTCAAGTTCATCGACATGACGCTTCGGGCAGCGGATCAAAGCCGCGGGAAAGAACTGACATTCAAGGAGAAGCTCGAGATTGCACGGAGCCTTGACAAGCTGCGCGCTGATACGATCGAACTTGCACCGATCTTCGACAGCCGGGTGAATCAGCTGGCGAACAAGACGATCGCATCCATGGTCACCACGAGAATCTCTGCGGCTGTGGACATCGCCGCCGGCAACATTGAAGAGACATGGGAGAGCGTCCGCTCTGCAAAGAAGCCGAAGCTCAATCTCCTCACTCCGGTCTCACCGGTACAGATGGAATATACCTGTCACAAGAAGGCTGCGGCTATGCTGGAGCTGATTGCGGAGACAGTGAAAAAGTGCCGCTTCTATTGCGAAAACGTGGAATTCTCTGCCGTCGACGCGACGCGGGCTGAGGGCGATTTCCTGGTTCGGGCGATCACGACGGCAATTGAGAACGGCGCCAATAAGATCACGCTCTGCGACACGGCGGGCGTGATGCTCCCGGAGGAATTCGGCGCATTTGTGGCCGAGGTCAGGGACAAGGTTCCTGCACTTGGCGAGATCGAGCTCTATGTAGAGCTCAGCAATTCTCTCGGCATGGCGCTTGCCTGTGCGGCAGCTGCCATCGCAAAGGGCGCTGTCGGCGTAAAATGCACGGCCATGGACATGGGATATCCGACCATGGAGCAGCTGGCCCAGCTTGTGGCAGCAAGAGGGACGGATCTCGATCTCCAGACCGGTGTGCAGGTCACGATGCTCCACCGCGTCGTCGGCCAGATCAGCAGGATCCTTGTGCCGGAAGAGCAGGAGGAATCGCGCTTCAGCAATGTCACGCTCGGGGAGGCCGACATCGCGAGCGTCTGCCTCGACAAGAATGATGAGATCGGCGAGGTCGTGAAGGTGATCCGGCAGATGGGCTATGACCTCAGCGACGAAGACAACGCGAAGGTCTATGAGGAATTCAAGTCTCTCGCGGAGAGGAAGCATTTCGTGGGGACGAAGGAGCTGGATGCAATCGTCGCGGCGTTTGCAATGCAGGTTCCCTCGACCTACCACATCAGGAATTATGTCATCAACAGCGGAAATGTAATCACCGCGACGGCGAATCTCCTGCTCGAGAAGAACGGTGAAGAGCTCCGCGGCGTGGGAATCGGCGACGGCCCGATCGATGCGGCCTTCCAGGCCATTGAGCAGGTGATCGGACATCATTACGAGCTCGACGATTTCCAGATCCAGACCGTCACCGAAGGGCGCGACGCCATGGGCAGCGCGCTGGTCAAGCTCCGCGCAGGCGGAAAGGTCTATTCCGGCAACGGGATCTCGACCGATATCATCGGAGCCGCGATCCGCGCTTATATCAGCGCACTCAACAAGATTGTGTACGAAGAAATCTGAGCGGGTGTATATTGAGGAGGATTGAGTTTTGAAACTGTCATTTTCGATAGAGAACTGGAAGGAAATGAATTGGGCGGACTTCTGTGACGCGGCTGAGGCGACCAGTGTGACAGGAATTGAGCTTTATAATATAGAGGGGCCTCTCTTTCAGGGAAAGAGCAGCCCGACGAACCCGGAGCTGGCGGCAGCGACGCGGAGGCAGCTGGTCAAGCGGGGACTCACCATTCCCTGCCTCGACACGGTCGGCGATTTTACGGACCCCGCATTTCTCCGCGAGATGGAGGAGTGCATCGAAGTCGCCGTGAACCTGGGGATCGATTCTATCGGAATTCACACCTCGGAAGCGGATCAGGGCCTCTGCGAGAAGGCCCTGGAGAGCCTTCTTTCCATGGTGGGCGGAAAGAACGTGACGATACTCGTTGAGACGGCGGAGGCCTATGCGGACACTTCGCACCTGCGGGACCTCCTGAATCATTTTGCGGATGACCGCCTCGCGGCTCTGTGGGATATGCACACGACGACAGTGGTCAGCGGCGAGGATGCAGAGACGACAATTACGAATCTCGGCGCCTATGTGCGCCACGTCCACATCCATGATTTCCGGAAGAAGGACGGCGCCGTCGTCCCGGAGCTCATCGGCGAGGGCGAGCTGCCGGTGCAGGACCTGATGAACGCACTGCGCTCCGTGAACTACGACGGCTATGTCTCCCTGGAATGGGATCCGGATTGGATGCCCGGCCTCGAGGACAGTGAGATCATCCTGACCCACTATGCCAGCACGATGAAGCGCTATGAGAACACGAAGCGGAACCGTGAGCATCTCTACCGCAGCAACCGCGGCATCGGCCGCTACGTCTGGAAGAAAGGGCTGCTCATCGACAAGACCTTCTCCCAGGTGCTCGATACGATGGTGGAAAAATTCCCGGACCAGACCGCGATCAAGTTCACGACCCTTGATTACACCAGAACTTACAGCCAGTTCCGGGACGACGTGGACGAGTTCGCCCGCTCCCTGGTCTCTCTCGGCGTGAGAGCGGGATCGAAGGTGACGATCTGGGCCACCAACGTGCCCCAGTGGTTCCTGACCTTCTGGGCCACTACGAAGATCGGAGCGATCCTCGTGACGATGAACACGGCATACAAGATCCACGAAGCGGAGTACCTGCTCCGCCAGTCAGACACGCACACCCTTGTGATGATCGAAGGCTACCGCGACTCGAATTACCGGGAGATCATGAATGAGCTCTGTCCGGAGATGGCCGGAAACAAGCCGGGTGAGCCGCTGCACTGTAAGCGCCTCCCCTTCCTTCGGAACGTCATCACGGTCGGGTTCCGCATGAACGGAGCCCTGACCTGGGAGGAAGCCCATGAATATGCCGCGAGGACACCGGTCGAAGAGGTGCGGCGCATGGCCTCCGCCGTCGATGTCAACGACGTCTGCAATATGCAGTACACATCCGGCACGACCGGCTTCCCGAAAGGGGTTATGCTGACGCATTACAACATCGTGAACGACGGGAAGAGCATCGGGGACGGTATGGACCTGTCCACCGAGGACCGCATGATGATCCAGGTCCCGATGTTCCATTGCTTCGGCATGGTGCTCGCTATGACCGCGACAATGACGCACGGGGGCACCATTCTGCCGATCCCGTATTTTTCACCGAAATCCTCCCTCGCGTGCATCCACAACGAGCACATCACGGCCTTCCACGGGGTGCCGACGATGTTTATCGCGATGCTCCAGCACCCGGATTTCCCGAAGACGGATTTCAGCCACATGCGCACAGGCATCATGGCGGGGAGCCCCTGCCCGATCGCGGTCATGCGCGACGTCGTCGAGAAGATGCACATGCCGGAGATCGTGATCGTCTACGGGCAGACGGAGGCCTCGCCGGGCTGCACGATGAGCCGGACTACAGACCCGCTGGAGGTGCGCGTCACGACCGTGGGCTCCGCCTTCCCGGACATCGAGTGTAAGATCGTGGATCCGGAGACCGGTGAAGATTGTCCGGACGAGGTGATCGGCGAGTTCGTCGCCCGCGGCTATAACATTATGAAGGGCTATTATAAAATGCCGAAAGCGACAGCTTCCGCGATCGATAAGCAGGGCTGGCTCCACACGGGTGATCTCGCCTGCCGGACGCCGGAGGGCAACTACCGCATCACCGGGCGCCTCAAGGATATGATCATCCGCGGCGGTGAGAAAATTTACCCGAAGGAAATCGAAGAATTCGTCTACACGCACCCCAAGGTCAGCGACGTGCAGGTCATCGGTGTGCCGGATCAGGCCCTGGGCGAGGAGATCATGGCCTGCATCATCCTCAAGAAGGGCGAGAGCATGACCGTGGAGGAAATGAAGAAATATGTGCTTGATCACATGGCGAAGCACAAGGTGCCCAAGTACATCGACTTTGTGGATTCCTTCCCGATGAACGACGCCGGGAAGATCCAGAAATTCAAGATGCGTGAGGAGGCTGTGAAGAAGCTCGGTCTTGAGAAAGCGGCGGGCATAGAAACCGCATGAGTGGACGGACAGGTATGAAGCGACTCATTGACAGCCACTGCCACATTTATCCGGAGAAGATCTCCCGGAAGGCTGTGACAGCAGTGGATCAATTTTATGACGGGCTGCCTGCGGGCAAACAGCATGACGGGACACCGGAGAGCCTTATTCTGGCGGGAAAGGCGGAGGGCATCACCCATTTTGTGGTGCAGTCCGTCGCCACGAGGCCGGAGCAGGTGGGAAGCATCAACCTGTTTATTGCGGATTCAGTCAGGAAAGCAGGGGGGCTCTTCACCGGTCTCGGTGCGATGCACCCGGATTCGGAGACGATTGAGGAGGATCTGGAGCAGCTCCTTGGACTCGGGCTGAAAGGCGTCAAGCTTCACCCGGATATTCAGAAGTTTAAGGCGGATGATCCGAAGGCCTTCCGCATCTATGAGCTCTGCGAGGAGAAGAGCCTGCCGGTCCTGATCCATACGGGCGACTACCGCTACGACTATTCCAATCCGGACCGGATCATTCCTATCCTGAGGACTTTTCCGCGTCTCAGAGTCATCGGCGCGCATTTCGGCGGCTGGAGTGTCTGGGAGGAGGCCGTTCAGAAGCTGCCCGAGTACCCGAATCTGATCGTGGATACTTCGTCTTCTTTTTTCTGGCTGAAGAAGGAACGGGCCCTTGCGATCATCCGCGCCTATGGCGCCCGGCGCTGCATGTTCGGCACAGATTATCCGATGTGGGGGCCGAAGACGGATATCGACTACCTCGCCTCCCTGGAGCTGACTGAGGAGGAGAGGGAGTGGATCTGCTATCGTACCTGTGAGGAACTGTATGGGCTTGGAGACGGCTCTTAGCGGGCCGGGAGGGATTCGATGTACTGCATTCTGAACCAGCGTGCGCAAGCTGCTTGCAGATAGAGAAGGAGTTTAGAAAATGTCAGAGAAAACGAGAACTTATGTAACTGTAGACGGAAATGAAGCGGCCGCTTATGTGGCCTACGCCTTCACGGAAGTGGCGGCGATCTACCCGATCACTCCTTCTTCGCCGATGGCGGGCAAGACCGATGTCTGGGCGGCGAAGGGGAAGAAAAACCTGTTCGGCCAGCCGGTCCGCCTCGTGGAGATGCAGGCGGAGTCCGGGGCTGTCGCGGCGGTCCACGGCGCGCTTGAGACCGGCGCCCTCGCGACCAGCTTCACTTCTTCCCAGGGCCTCATGCTGATGATTCCCACCATGCACAGGATCGCCGGCGAGCGGCTCCCGGGCGTGCTCCATGTCGCGGCGAGAACAGTCGGTACGCACGCCCTGTCCATTTTCGGCGATCACTCCGACGTGATGAACTGCCGGCAGACGGGCTTTGCCATGCTCGCTACGGGGAGCGTCCAGGAGGTGATGGATCTCGCAGGAGTCGCACATCTGGCCGCGATCAGGGGATCCGTCCCCTTCCTTCATTTCTTCGACGGGTTCCGGACCTCCCACGAGATCGACAAGGTCGAGCAGATAGACTACGAGCTTCTGCGGGAGCTCATGGATACAGAAGCGCTCGATGCCTTCCGGGCCCATGCCCTCAGCCCTGAGCACCCGATGATCCGCTCCACCGTTCAGAATCCGGACATTTTCTTCCAGATCCGTGAGGCGAGCAACGCGGATTACGATGCGCTGCCCGATATCGTCGAGGATTATATGGGGAAAATCAGCGCTGCCACGGGGAGAGAGTACCACGTCTTCAATTATTACGGCGCCCCCGACGCGGACCGCGTCATTATCGCAATGGGCTCTGTGGCCGGCTGCATCGAGGAAACCGTCGACCAGCTGAACGCCCGCGGGGAGAAGGTGGGCTTCGTACAGGTGCATCTGTTCCGCCCCTTCGATATCCGCCGCTTCATCGAAGCGATTCCGAAGAGCTGCAAGGCTGTCGCCGTGCTCGACCGCACAAAGGAATACGGCGCGGCAGGCGAACCCCTCTATCAGGATGTCTGCACGGCTCTCCGCGGCCGCGCGGACCTGAGCGTCGTCGGCGGCCGCTACGGCCTTTCCTCCAAGGACACGACGCCCTCCCAGATCGCCGCGGTCTTTGAGAACCTGAAGAAGGAACAGCCGCTAGGCAGCTTCACCATCGGCATCACGGACGATGTGACTCATCTGTCCCTGCCCGTCAGCGAGGTCCTCTATCCGGAGGAAGACGGCGTGGTGTGCTGTAAATTCTGGGGCCTCGGCTCGGACGGAACCGTTGGCGCCAACAAGAATACTGTGGAGATCATCAACTCCCACACGGAGAAATATGCACAGGCGTATTTTGAGTATGACGCCAAAAAATCCTTCGGTGTGACGAAGAGCCATCTGCGCTTCGGGGACAAGCCGATCCGCTCGTCCTATTACGTCAAGTCCGCGGACTTTATCGCCTGCCACAATCCGACTTATATCGAGAAATATGACATCGCCTCAGAGGTCAAACCCGGGGGCACGCTGCTCCTCAACTGCCCCTGGAATGCGGAGGAGCTGGATGCGCACCTCCCGGCAGCTGCGAAGCGCGTGATCGCGGAGCGGGAGATCTCCCTGTGGACCATTGACGCGACGAAGATCGCCAGGGAGCTGGGACTTGGCGGACACTTTAATATGGTGCTGCAGTCCGCTTTCTTCCATCTGATGCCGGTCATTCCGGTGGAGGATGCCGTGAAATACATGAAGGAAGCGGCAGCGAAGACCTATTTCGCGAAGGGCGAGGAGGTCGTGAACCGCAACCTCGCCGCCGTTGACGCCGGGTCGGAGGGCCTAACGAGGATTGAGGTTCCCAAGAGCTGGAGGACAGCCGGGGAACAGCCTGCGAAGGAGCGGTGTGTCCCGGAGGTTGTCACGAAGATCCTTGATCCCATCAATCTGCAGAAAGGGGATGACCTCCCGGTCAGTGCCCTGATGCAGTATAAAGACGGCGTGATGGATTTGGGCCTTACGGCTTTTGAGAAGCGCGGCATCGCGACCCGTGTGCCGGTATGGGATCCGGAGAAATGCATTCAGTGCAACCGCTGCAGCTATGTCTGCCCCCATGCAGTGATCCGCCCTTACTTACTGAACAGCGAAGAAGCCGCTGCTGCTCCCTCCGGTATGCAGATCGTGGCGGCGAAGGGCAAGCAGGCGGAAGGGCTCCTCTTCAGTATCCAGATCAGTTCTGACGACTGCACGGGCTGCGGGAGCTGCATGAATGTCTGCCCGGCCAGGGAGAAGGCGCTCGCGATGGTTCCGGCGGCGGAAGCCGCAGTGAGCCTCGCAGCCACTGAGGCAGGCGCACTGTCCCCGACAGGTGCGACGGTCGGATGGGACTATGCACAAAATCTCAGCGATAAGGGCGATGTCTTCGATCCTTATACCGTAAAGGGCAGCCAGTTCCGCCGCCCGCTTCTGGAGTTCTCGGCAGCCTGCGCGGGATGTGGTGAGACACCGTATGCGAAGCTCCTCACACAGCTCTACGGCGACCGCGTCTACTGGGCGAACGCCACGGGCTGTTCCCAGGCCTGGGGCTCTGCAATGCCGGGGATTCCTTACGCAGTCAACCGCGAGGGACACGGACCGGCATGGTCAAATTCCCTCTTTGAGAACAACGCCGAGTTCAGCCTCGGCATGGTGCTCTCGGTGCAGCAGCAGAGAGAAGCCGAGAAGAAGCGCGTGCTGGCCCTGAAAGAGGCGGTCGGCATTTCCGATAAAGAAGACGGACTTCTTGCAGCCATTGATAAGTGGCTGGAGACTTATGACGATTTCCGGGCATCTGCAGAAGCCAGCCGGGCCCTTGTGGCAGCGCTCAAGGAGAGGCAGGAGCCGGAAGCGAAGGCGGTCCTGAAGTATAAGGACCAGCTCTCCAAGAAGACCTTCTGGATGTACGGCGGCGACGGCTGGGCCTATGACATTGGATTTGGCGGACTCGACCACGTGATCGCCAGCGGCGAGGACATCAATGTGCTCGTCGTGGACACGGAGGTCTACTCGAACACCGGCGGCCAGTCCTCGAAGGCCACGCCGATCGGCGCGGTCGCGCAGTTTGCCGCTTCCGGCAAGAAGCGGCCGAAGAAGGATCTCGGCGCGATGCTCATGACCTACGGGAATGTCTATGTCGCGCAGGTCGCTATGGGTGCGGACAACCAGCAGCTGGTCAGGGCGATTCACGAGGCCGAGGAGTTCAAGGGCCCGAGCGTGATCATCGCCTATGCGCCCTGCCAGGAGCACGGGCTGAAGTGCGGCATGGAGAAGGTGCAGGATGAGATGAAGCGCGCGGTCGACGCCGGTTACTGGTTCCTGTACCGCTACAATCCCGCGGCGGAGCCGAAATTCCAGCTGGATTCCAAGGAGCCGAGCCTCAGCTATGAGGAATTCCTCGCAGGCGAGGTGCGCTACGCAGCCCTGAAACGGACCTTCCCGGAGAACGCGAAGGAGCTCTTTGAGGCCGGGGCAGCGCTGGCGAAGGAGAAGTATCAGAAACTGAAGGAGATGTAAGCTTCTTTGTGGGTCAAGGGGGACGGTTCCCGGTGACCCACTGTTCTGTCAACACTTACGTTGACAGAACAGTGGGTCGGCGAGAACCGTCCCCCTTGTCTCACTCTGTCAGAGCTGCGCCACCCCGGAGTCCCGCGCGGCCTGGGCAACAGCCCGGGCGACGGCGGCGCCGACCCTCGGGTCAAAGGCCTTGGGGATGATGTACTCGGCACTGAGCTCCTCATCCGTGATGAGCCCGGCCAGGGCGCGGGCGGCGGCTATCTTCATCTCGTCATTGATGTCTCTGGCGCGGACGTCGAAGGTGCCCCGGAAGATGCCCGGAAATGCCAGCACATTGTTGATCTGGTTCGGGTAGTCGCTGCGGCCGGTGGAGACCACGGCCGCGCCCCCGGCCTTGGCCTCCTCCGGAAAGATTTCCGGTGTGGGATTCGCGCAGGCGAAAACAATTGCATCTTTGTTCATGGTACGCACCATCTCCGCAGTGAGGGTGCCGGGGCCGGAGACGCCGATGAAGACATCCGCGCCTGCGATCACGTCCGCTAGGCTCCCGGTCTTTTTCTCCAGGTTCGTCACCTGCGCCATCTCCTCCTTGATCCAGTTCAGCTCTCCCCGCCCCTCATAGATCGCGCCCCTGCGGTCCGTCATGAGGATGTCCCGGTATCCGGCCTTGAGAAGAAGCCTGGTGATGGCGATGGCAGCGGCGCCTGCACCGCTTGTGACGATCTTCACGTCCTCTTTCTTCTTGCCCACAAGTTTAAGGGCGTTGGTGAGCCCGGCCAGAGTGATGACCGCCGTCCCGTGCTGGTCGTCGTGGAAGATCGGGATGTCGCAGCGCTCCTTGAGCTTTCTCTCGATCTCGAAGCAGCGGGGCGCCGCGATGTCCTCCAGGTTGATGCCGCCGAATGAGCCCGAGATGTTGCAGACCGTCGTCACGAATTCATCGACGTCCTTCGTCTTCACGCAGATGGGAAATGCATCGACTCCCCCAAAAGCCTTGAAGAGGACGCATTTTCCCTCCATGACCGGCATCCCTGCTTCGGGGCCGATATCGCCGAGCCCGAGGACGGCGGATCCGTCCGTGATGACGGCGCAGAGATTGTGACGAAGGGTCAGTTCATAGGACTTGGAGATGTCCTTCTGAATCTCCAGGCAGGGCTGTGCGACGCCGGGAGTATAGGCGAGAGAGAGATCGTCCGTACTTGCTACCGGAACGGTCGGATTGATTCGAATCTTGCCTTTCCATTCTCTGTGCAGTTTTAAAGATTCTTTTGCGTAGTCCATATCAGGTATTCCAAATCCTTTCAAATGATTTCCCGCCCGACTGTAATGCATCCCTTATGAGCGGGATTTTCTGCTTGCTGAAGATCTCTGTAAGAAAATGCCTGCTGCAGGCAATAAGGCAGACGCTTATCCCCCGATCTGGGACATGAGCCGGTGCTCCCCGGATCCGAAGCCTTCCTCCGGGAAGCAGTGCTCCAAGGGTTTCATGAGAATCGCTTTTTTGAGTGCGGCTTCCAGCTCCGCATCGGATTCCCGCAGGTATGGCTTCAGGTCAAATCCCTCTTCGTAGCACAAGCAGGGTTTAATCTGGCCCTGGGAGGTCAGCCGGATCCTGTTGCACCCTGCGCAGAATTTTCCGTGGATTGCACTGATCAGTCCGATTCCTCCCCGGATGCCGGGCCTTCGGTAATAGACGGCCGGTCCGTTGCCCCATGGCGTGCTGTCGGCTTCAAGATCGGGCCATTTCTCCAGAAGCAGCTTCAGAACCTTCTCGTTGGAGATTCCCAGGGAGGAATCTGCGATTCCGATGGGCATCAGCTCTATGAATCGCAGCAGCAGGCCGGTGCGGAACGCAAAGCCGGCTAGGGAGAGAATCTCATCTTCGTTGACTCCGCTCAGCAGCACGCTGTTGATCTTGGTCCGGATGCCGGATGCTCTCGCGAGGTCTATCGCTTCAAGTGTCTTTCCGAGGGAGCCTCCGCCGGTCAACCTGCTGTATCTCTCCGGCTTCAGCGAATCCAGGGAGATGTTGATGCCGTCGATGCCTGCGTCTTTGAGCTCATCAAGGAAGCGCCCGAGAATCTGGCCATTCGTCGTGAGCGTGACTTCTTTCACGCCTTCGATGGATTTTAAGCTTCTGATCAGATGGCAGCAGCCGAGCCGGACGAGGGGTTCCCCTCCCGTGACCTTGATCTTTGAGATGCCTGCAGAGGCGGCGATCCTGCAGATCCGCTCAATCTCTTCGTAAGTGAGGATCTGCGCCATAGAGACCTTGTCACAGCCTTCGGGCATGCAGTAAATGCAGCGCAGATTACAGCGGTCTGTGACAGAGACCCTTAAATAATCGATTGTTCTTCCGAAACTGTCTTTCATCGATGTGTTTCCAATGCGGTTCCAAGTGCTCTTTTTGCACGCTTTACTATAGCATAAAATGGCACGATTCAGCACCCATGAAATCTTCCCGCTGTCATCTCAGCCCAGGGAACCCCGCCTGACGCAGGGCCTCATAGAGAACAATAGAGACAGAATTTGACAGATTGAGGGAGCGCTCTCCCTCCGCCATGGGAATGCGGATGCAGGATGCGGGATGGGCCCGCAGGATCTCCTCAGGGATCCCGGCGCTCTCCTTCCCGAACATCAGGAAATCATTTGGCCCAAAAGCCACATCGGAATAGGTCTGCTGCGCCTTCGTGGTCACGTACCACAGCTTCGCACCCTCAGGTCTTGCTGGTTCATAGGCCTCCTGCAGGAAGGTCTCGTAGTTCATGTGGCGCGATACTTGGAGGCGGGGCCAGTAATCGAGGCCGGCGCGCTTAATGTGCCGGTCGGTCATGAAAAAGCCGAGGGGCTCGATGAGGTGGAGCTCCGCTCCCGCGCAGACGCAGCTTCTGCCTATGGTTCCTACATTGCCGGGCTGTTCCGGCTGGTGGAGTACAATTCTTAGCATAAGTGTTCCTTCTTTTCTTGATGAAAACCCGTCTTTCTACCGCGTCAGTTTTTTCGCCCAGTTCCCGTAGTTCACCTTGAGAAATGCCGGGACGCATTTGAATACCTGGTCCGCGTTGAGGCAGCAGATGACGGCGACCGGCGAAGCCTTCCACACAAAAGCCGCGAGGCAGGAGAGGGGCAGAACGATGCACCAGATGCTGATGAGATCCAGCTTCATTGTAAAACGCGTGTCCCCGCCTCCGCGGATGATTCCGTTGTTCGTCGGCATCTGGTAGGACATCGTGACGGCAACGACGCAGAGGATCAGTGTGAACTTGCGTGTGAGCTCCATGGTCTCCGGCTCGAGCCTGTAGAGGGACAGGATCGGTCCCCTGAGGAGAAAGAGCGCAAGGCCGGCGGCAAGTCCGATGAGGACAAAGAGCAGCTGCATCGTCCTGGACAAGGCTTTCAGCTTCTCCGGGTCTCCCTCGCCGACCGTTCTTGCCGTGAAAAACGCTGCCGTCCCGCAGGCTCCGACCGGCATGGCTTTGACAATGGAGTACATGGTAGAGGATGCGCTGTTGGCGGCGATGGCCCTGGCAGTCATGTGGCCCAGGATCGCATTCTGGACTGCCAGGTTAAAGCCCCAGAGCCCCTGCACCACCGCCATAGGCCAGGTGACCCGGACGAAGTCCGAACGCAGCTGTGCATCCGTCTGGAGGTAATCCCGGGGCTTCATGCGCAGCGGCATTTCCTTCTTTGCGATATAGAAGAGCAGGATGATGAGTTCTATGATCCGGGCGGTGAGCGTCCCGATGGCAGCTCCCCGCACTCCCATTTTGGGTGCCCCGAAGTGACCGTAGATCAGAGTGTAGTTGATGCAGCAGTTGATGATGAGGGCCGCCACGGAGAGCAGGAGGGAGATCTTCACGATGCCGGTGCTCCGAAGCGTTGCGAGCAGGATCTGGGTGACGGCAAAGAACAGATACGTGAAGCGGATGATGCGTGTGTAGGACAGGCCTTCCGAGATGATGGACTGCTCTGTAGTAAAAAAGGACAGAATCCTTTCCGGCATCAGACTCATAAAGAAGAAGAGAATGCAGCATAGAATCAGAGCAAAATGCATTGCGCACGCGGCAATCTTCTTCATGGGCTCGATTTCCCCTTTTCCAAAATACTGACTTCCGAGGATCACGATTCCCTCGCCCAGTGCCAGAAGGAGCTGCTGGTAGATGAACTGGATCTGGTTGACGGCGGCCACTCCGGAGAGGGCGTACTCGCTGTAGGCGCCGAGCATGATGTTGTCTGCCAGGTTCACACTGAGCGTGATTACATTCTGAAGCACCAGAACAGTGCACATTATAAAGAATTGTTTGTAGAAAGATTTCTCACGTATCATATGCAAGTCTCTCCTGCATGCATCAATTCATCAGCCTCTTACTCTCGACAGATTCCGGATGTCCCTGGGGGTGCAGCCGTAGATCTCTTTAAATCTCTTGCTGAAGTGCTTGTAGTTCGTGATTCCGTGGACGTCGAGCAGCTCCATCACGGGGAGATCCGTAGCGGACAGATCGTGGTAGAAATGGGCAATGCGCACTCTGGACAGGTGATCCGAGAAGGTCATGCCGAGACTCGCGTGAAAGATACGGCTGAAGTATTCCCGGGAGAGACCGAATGCATCCGCCATGTCCGCCAGCGTCAGAGGTTCCTTGTAGTGATCCTCGATGTAATCCAGAAATTGCTGTACGCGCTTCTGCTCCTGTGTCAGCTCCCCGATATTGTCTTTATAAAGAGGAATGGAAAAATAGCGCACGATGCGGTAAAGGATATCGAGAACGATGGACTCTGTCTTCAAGTGGTAGCCGTAGGGCTCGTTAATGTAGAGCGGCACCAGTTTCTTGAAGAGGTCGCAGATCTCGAGATAGGGCTGCAGCTGCTCGTGGGTCAGGTCCTCCCTGCTGCAGCGGAACATCAGGCCGATCTGGTCTGAATCCGGGTGGACTCCCGCCCTTGACAGAAGAAACTCCCGGTCCACGTGGACAGAGACCTGCATAAAGCTTTCCCGGCAGAGGAGCTCGTAGATACGGTTCACATCGATTACGATGAATTCCCCCTGGACAAGCTTCATCTTCGATTTTTCCAGGATGATGTCAGCGTCCCCGTTGAGCAGATAAATGATCTCCAGGTCACTGTTCCAGTGGGACGCGTGGTATTGTCCCTGATCCGTGATGTAATCCACACGGATCAGATTGTCCTGAGCTTCGTAGTGTTTCTCTAAGCGCGAACTTCCCATGGAATGTCTCCTCATGAATATGCTCTGCGTCGGCTCCGGAATCCCGGACCGCTGCGCTCTAATTGTACTCTAAGCCCTATTTCTATGTCAATAATGCCATAAAAATCATCAAGCAAGTTCCTCCCATTGGGAGAGCTTTTGGCTTAAAATGACCTTCGTAAGGGGCTTTGAAGTGCATTGCATTTCCCTATATAGACAGAATCGGGAGATGAAATGCCGGAAACATTAAACGAATGAAAGTGAATCACATGCTGCAGCTGCATGCTTGTGAAGCACAAGAAAGGAGAGTATTGTTATGAAGCTTTATAATATTAATAATATAGATCATTTTTGTGAGCTCATCAACGGCTGCAAGGGAGAGGTCTCTCTGGTCACGAAAGACGGAAGCGAGTTGAACCTCAAGTCGAAGCTGAGCCAGTTTGTCGCCCTTTCCCAGTACTTCGGATCCGGGAAGATTCCGGAGCTGGAGATCCGGGCTGAGGAGCCCCAGGACGTCATATTGATCGCCCGCTACCTGATGAGTGCCTGAGTGAACGGTGGGCCAGGGGGGACGGTTCTCGGTACCTCACGATGATGTCAGCATGAACGCTTGCATAATCGTGATTCACCGAAAACCGTCCCCCTTGATTCGTTTTTTATTGTAACTGCCTGATTGACAAGCACCTTTCCTGCAAATAAAATCTACATGTAGACATAAGCAGCTTTAGCTGCGACATACGTGCGAAGCACGGATGGTCTGTGGCCTGTAGCAGGAGGGGCCGTGAATAGTAACGAACAATCCGAAACCTTTTTAAGGAGGAGAGAAAGATGGCCGAGAGCAACATCGCATTGATCAGAAGACCGGACGACATGGTCCGGATCACAACACCGGAATTGGCGGAGGCATTCATCAGGGATCAGATCCATTCGATTCAGAATCAAGTCGGAGACAAGAAAGTCCTGCTTGCTCTCTCCGGAGGAGTCGACTCTTCGGTAGTGGCAGCACTCCTGATCCGTGCTGTCGGACAGCAGCTGGTCTGTGTCCATGTGAATCACGGGCTCCTGAGAAAAGGGGAACCGGAGCAGGTGATAGAAGTCTTCCGGAATCAGATGAACGCAAATCTGATCTATGTGGATGCGGTGGACCGCTTCCTGGATAAACTGGCCGGCGTCACGGATCCTGAGCAGAAGCGGCACATTATTGGAAATGAATTTATAGAGGTATTTGCGGACGAAGCCAGAAAACTGGATGGAGTGGAATTCCTGGCACAGGGAACCATCTGGCCTGACATTCTCGAAAGTGAGAACGGGATCAAGGCACATCACAATGCGGGAGGTCTCCCGGAAGACCTGCAGTTTGAGCTCGTGGAACCGGTGAGAATCCTTTTCAAGGACGAGGTGCGCGTGGTCGGCAAAGCTCTGGGTCTCCCGGACAGCATGGTTTACCGGCAGCCTTTCCCGGGGCCGGGACTGGGCGTCCGCTGCCCCGGCGCCATCACAAGGGACAGGCTGGAAGCCGTGCGCGAGTCGGACGCGATCCTGCGGGAGGAGTTCGAGAAGGCCGGACTTGCCGGCCGGGTCTGGCAGTATTTCACTGTGGTGCCGGATTTCAAATCCACAGGAATCCGCGACGGAAAGCGGACCTTCGAGTGGCCTTGCATCATTCGCGCCATCAATACCACTGACGTGATCGAAGTGAGTGTGGAGCACTTGTCCCCCGAATTGATTGAGCGGCTGGCCAGGAGAATCACTTCGGAGGTGCCCGGAATCAACAGAGTGCTGTACGACTTCACTCCCAAGCCACCGGCTACAGTGGAGTATGAATAATTTCAAAAATCCCCACGAACCCTTGAAAACACTGGATTCGTGGGGACGTTTTTTGCCATTGAGATTAATATGAGATTAAAAATCTGAAAAGCCAAAATTCCGATATTCCGCACCATTGCTGGATTGATTCATTTTTCTGTGAGATTACTCGCTCTTTTCGCTGTCTTTCTTCCGAGCTTCCTCCGCAGCGTCA
>CADCQE010000022.1 GCA_902803505.1 uncultured Lachnospiraceae bacterium
CATCATTTTACCGCAACCGCCTCAATCTCGACCCGTGCCCCTTTCGGAAGCGCTGCTGCCTGGAAAGCAGCCCGAGCAGGATAAGGAGCCTCAAAGAACTCGCCGTAGATCTGATTCATTGCTGCGAAATCCGCAATATCTGCAAGGAGAACCGTCGTCTTTACTACGTTGTTCATATCGGCGCCGGCCGCCTTCAGAATATTTCGGATATTCGTAAGTGACTGCCGGGTCTGCTCCTCGATCCCGGGGCCGGAGAATTCGCCTGTGGCCGGATCGATGGGCAGCTGTCCGGAGACATAGATAGTCCCGGAGGCTTCGATGGCCTGGGAATATGGTCCGATTGCTGCGGGCGCCTGTTCTGTATGAATTGCGTTCTTGCTCATGAGATACTCCTTTCTGTAATGAAAGCATTTTCTTACATAAGAAAGTATACATCTTTGGAATCCGCTTTTTCAATGAGGAAAAAATGCGGAAACACTCGCATGTAATCCATGATCGTGTTAGAATGAACGTAGACTGCGTTTTTTGGTCTGACAGGGGTATAGAATGATTAAGGGAAAGAAGGGGATAAAACATGTTAGACAGAAATCTGTTGATGAAGTGTGGAAGGACAGCCAGGAGGATGATTCTCCGCTCGATGACGGCCGGGGCTCTTGCAGCGCTCATGCTGGGCACGGCGGCATCTGCCGATGTGAAGACTGCGGACAACGGGAACACTCGTGTCATCACTCTCGTCGGAGATACCGATGGGGGTGAAGAACAAGACAAGGAGGAGTCTCTCGGCCTGCTTAGTTTTTTCGGAAATAAGGATTCTTCCGATACAAAAGACAGTGACGGCACAAAAGACAGTGACGGCACAACCTGCCGCAGCTATCTGACCGGGGAGCTGGTACCCGTCTCCATCGGCCGTGTCCGCCCGATTGCGCTCATGATTGAAAATGACAAGGACGCCGTCTCGTGGCAGAGCGGCACCTCCAACGCTTCGATCATCTATGAAGCCCGAGTGGAGGGCGGCATCACACGTCTGGAGGCGCTCTTTGAAGACTACAAGGACGTGGAGATGATCATGCCGATCCGCTCCTGCCGTCCGCAGTTCGTCTACTACTCGCGCGAATTCAAAGCTTTCTACGGACACTACGGACAGGTGATCTATGCGGTGCAGCTGCTGCAGATGCCGGAGAGCTATGACATGGCAGGCCTTCCGTACGGCGAGAGCGGCCAGTCGTACACGCTCAACGACGCCAGCAGTGCTTACAGCCGTGACCACTCGGGTGTCACAGGCGTGTACACCAATTACGAGAAGCTCCAGCGGCTGATCGATTCCTTTGGCTGGGACACCTCCTATCCCGAGGATTACGACGGCCACTATCAGTTTGCGGAGGATGGAAAAGAGGTCTATCTCAAGGACGGGAAAGATGCCCTCGTGGTGATCCCCGGCTTTGTCAGCAACCACGCAAGATTTGACTATGATGAGGACACGGGCCTTTACCTGCGCTCCGAATTCGGGGATCCCCAGATGGACCGCCTCAATGGGAAGCAGCTGGCATTTAAAAATATCCTGATCCAGATCGGTCCTTCCGTGATGCTTGACGACCATTATCTCTTCACGGATCCTGTAAATGAAGGAAAAGCCGGCAAGGGCTGGTATATCACCAATGGACGCGCCGAGCCCATCACCTGGAAGAAAGAGAACTGGAAGAAAACGGATCCGATTCTTGACACTGTGACCTCGATCTATTATCAATTTGATATCCGGGACTGCGATTTCAACATCACCCGCTACTATGACTCCATGGGGAGAGAGATCACGCTCAACCAGGGTAAGACCTTCGTAGAGATCGTGAGAGAGGAAGATGCCTCCAAGCTCGTCATCTCAGATGATCCGGACATTGACACCTATGCCATCGACGGAATGTAATGGCACATAAAGACTGAACAAGGGGGCGCAGGACATGAAGCGGTTATTTTCCTTATTGCTCGCCGTGACTCTTGCATTTAGCACAATTCCGGCGGCTGCCGCACAGACGGAGCCCGGGGAAGAAGAGGCTGGCTTTTTTGACGACATCACGGATTATGTGACGGAACGTGTTGAGGAGATTAATGAGAAGGTAAATGACCTGAAGGATAATGCATCGTCTGTAGCCGGTCAGGTCAAGGACAACGCATCGTCTCTGGCCGGTCAGGTCAAGGACAACGCGTCATCTCTGGTCGGCCAGGTGAAGGAGAAGGCGTCGGATACAGCGGATACTGCGATCAGCTCGGTGTCTGAGGCCTATAATGCCGCGGTTGACTCTGCCGGCAACGTAATAAACATGGCCACGGAGAAAGTAAGCGATGTAAAGGATTCCGTCCAGGAAGCGGTCCGGGTGATCGAGGAGAACGGCGCGGAGATCATGGCTGCGATCGAGAAGGTCCTGGATTACATGGATCTCGGCGAGCCTCAGAATATGGAACGGGCCAGGAGCGCTGTAGAAGAGATTGTAACCAGGCTCTACGACTCGGGGATGCTTAGTGACAGGATCAGCAAGGAGGGCCTGCATACTCTTGCAGATATCGTCTTTGCGACGACCGTGTATGGGTATCTTTATAACAAAGGTGAGATTACGCTTCAGGAATACACTTCCCTGATGTCCGAGATCCTGATTAAGGAAGGAGTTCCCGCGGGCGTAGGGTTCATAGCGGAGAAGCTCCCGATTCCCGGGGGCGGGGCGATCGCAAAGAAGGTTGTTTCCTACTTGATCAGTTCCGTTTATGGCAATGGAGAGGAGGAACTCCCCGCCGTGGATTCTGAGCCAATTCTTCCGGATTCTGAATCCCAGTCTCCGGTTTTTGAGCTCCAGTCTCCGGTGCCTGAATCCCTTGCTCCGGAGTCTGAGTCCATGACACCGGATTCCCGGGAGAGCGTTGACTCCTCTGGCACGGTCCAGCTTGTCACGGAATCCGAAGCAAAGAATAATCATACGGAGGAACCGAGAGTTACCATCGAGGATCCGATCGAAGATGCACCGCTGGGATTCGTGGAGGATCCGCTCGAAGATGCTCCTTTGGCGGTACTTGGGGATCCTGTACAGGAATTCTGAGAAGGAGTGACCGTGAATCGTAACGAAAATAATGCTTTTATTTGGGACAGCGAGATGATATAGTATGTTGGATTCCCTGAGTTACTATTCACGGCCATATTAAAAGAGATTGTAGTGTTGGGGATTCTCGCAATTGTAGCAACATTAAGCAGGTTTTTCATTTAAGATTTTAAGTACACTGAGGTTTTGTTTTGTTAGTTTCAATTAGTCTGTTATTCTGGCTCTTCTTTTTCTATGCCAATATCGGGTGGATTGTAGAGCTGTCAATCGTTATTATTCACCATAAACCAACTGCCGGGAGAGGCTTTCTCTCAACACCTTTCTGCTATTTGTACGGGCTTGGCGCCGTTGTGATGACGTCGGCTCTCCAAGGACTGAAGACTTATCCCATCCTTGTGTTTTTATGCTGTACCGCAATTGGGGCAGGTCTGCAGCTTCTCTTCGGAGTGCTTTTTGACAAGATTGGAGTAAAGCGCTGGTGGGACTATACGGGCAATTTCGGAAGCCTGGGTGGTTACATCTGTCTTCGCTATTCCCTGATCTGGGGATTTCTTGGCTTTCTCAGCGTGATGTGGGTGAATGACTTTGTACTCACCTTGTTCCTCGGGCTGCACAGGATTGTGAGATGGATCTTGCTCGCGATCCTCTTGTCCGCTCTCTTTGCGGATCTGGTCGGAGCCCTGATGATCCGGGCCTGGGGGGTGAATCTCAAGAATCCGGTGATCTGGTACAACCGCAGCCTGAACGCGTTTACATTGAAGCTCAGCCGCGGCCTTGCATTCCTGATCGGGGAGAAGGATGAGGAGAGACTGAAATATCGGGAGATCCTTTGGATCTTTTTGGCCAGCTCATTTCTCGGCTGCCTGGTGGAGACCATCTTCTGCCGTTTTTCCATGGGCTATTGGATGAATCGGAGCTCCCTTGTGATCGGTCCCTTCAGTATGGTATGGGGGCTGGGAATCCTGTTGGCTACGGTACTGCTGCGAAGGTTCCAGGACAGGCCCGTCTGGCAGATCTTTCTGCTCGGGACTGTAGTGGGCGCTGTCTTTGAGTACGTCTGCTCGGTTGCAACGGAAATGGCCTTCGGCATGATCTTCTGGGATTATCTGGAATTCCAGTTTAATATCGGCGGACGGATCAATCTCGGATTCAGTTTCTTATGGGGTGTGGCAGCGGTCATCTGGATCAAGCTGCTGTACCGGCCGGTCAGCTTATTTGTGAATATGATCATAAAGAAATCCGGCCGGTGGCTCTCTCTTGCAGCGCTGATCTTCCTCTTTGTGGATATTGCCATCTCCTGTATGGCACTGAGCAGGTATACAGAGCGCGATGCGACTGTGGTCCAGGAGTCAACGTCTGACCGGGTTATGGACAAGCTCTTTCCGGATTCTATAATGGAATGGATCTATCCCAAGGAGACGGTTCATGCACCTGAATATTCATGAGGGATGATAACATGCGGATGAATAAAGAACTTTCTTATCTCAAAACGCTGCTCAGAGACAACATCGAAGAGCTTGGCGGAGCGACAACAGCGTCCCCTGAAGCGGTAGATGCTGCAATTGTGAGAAGCAGTATGATGCTGGAGATCCTTGAGAACTCTTCGGAGAAGAAGGGCCTTCTCAGGCACTGTATCGTTGTGAAATTTAAGGAGAGAGGGTGGGAGATGGAGCTGCCCGCGATTCAATCCCTCTTCCGGCAAGTGCTCTTGCTCCCGGGTGTTCACGACGTCTCATTTTTTGAAAATGCCGTGAAGCGTCCCAACCGCTATGACCTGATGATTCAGATCGAGATGGAAGAGGATGCACTGGAGCGCTATGACGGCTGCAAAGCACATCAAGAATGGAAAGAAAAATATGGCGGGATGCTGGAATCCAAAGCCATCTTCGATATGACAGTCTGATCGTTACTGTTTGCGTGTGAGTCACAGGGACGGTTCTTCTGGCTCACTATCCTGAAACAAAAGCATTTGTACGATAGTGAGTCAGCAGAACCGTCCCTGTGGCTTGTTCTATGGAGCAATGAGAGATGAAGTACGGATATTTTGATGAGAAGAGACGGGAATATGTCATCACGCGGCCGGACACGCCGGCCCCTTGGGCGAATTATCTGGGTTCACCGGAGTATGGCGCCCTGATCTCCAACAATGCCGGAGGCTACAGCTTTGTCAAGTCAGGGGCGAATGGGAGAATCCTCCGCTATGTATTTGACGGCAAGGATCGCCCGGGGAGATACCTGTACCTGAGGGACAAGGAGAACGGTGATTACTGGTCTGCCTCCTGGCAGCCTGTGGGGAAGCCCCTGGAGCTCTACAAAAGTGAGTGCCGGCATGGACTGGGCTATACTTGTATCCGCTCCTGCTATGACAGGATCTCTTCCGAAGCTCTCTGGTATGTCCCGGAGGGACAGACCTATGAAGTCTGGAAGCTCATTTTGAAAAATGAATCCGATCGGTTCCGCGTGCTCACAGTAAGCGGTTTCGCGGAGTTCACGAATCACGGCAACTACGAGCAGGATGGTGTGAATCTGCAGTACTCCCGCTAC
>CADCQE010000023.1 GCA_902803505.1 uncultured Lachnospiraceae bacterium
AACGACTTTGCGGTTCGCGCTGTCTCCATTGACTTTTAAGCCGGGAATGGAATCGATGAATTTATAGAGCTGGGCATATCCGAAGCGCCGGACATCAAAGCCTTTATGCCGCTTGCGGATCTCCTGGCCGAGAGGGGCGAGCCCGATTCCTTTTTTGCCCCGCTGCTTGACGATCTCACGGATATCCCGGATGATCTCATCTTCTTCATTCTCGGTCTTGAGGCTCACCGTGATGGTGTTGCTTCGCTTGACGAGCTCGATTCCGTCCATGTCCTCAAGGAATTTGCTCAGCTGACTGTATCCGAAGGTGCGGATGTCGAAATCCGGATATTTGTTCTGAAGGCGGCTTCCGATCTCGCCGGGCCCCGTCTGCTTACCCCGGTTGTCATTCTTCGTAATAATATTGATGATGTCAGCCTCAATGGCCTCCTTGCTCATGGCACCGCTGGACGTACCTTCAATGAGGTTCTCCAGCTCCGTGAAGACAGTACAGGCGGCCCGGAATGAGTCCGGGGTCTTCTTTTCCCCCATACCGATGACAATCTTTCCGGACTCCCTGAGCCTCGAGGCAAGCCTCGTAAAATCGCTGTCCGAGCTCACGATACAGAACCCATCTACATTGGAATTGTAGAGCAGGTCCATAGCATCGATGATGAGAGCAGAGTCCGTGGCATTTTTACCGGTCGTATTTGAAAACTGCTGGATCGGAGTGATGGACTTCTCCAACAGCTTTCCGCTCCACCGCGCATTGGCCTGCGTGGTGAAATCACCGTAGATGCGGCGGTATGTCACAGTTCCATATTGGGAGAGCTCATCGAAGATACCGTTCAGGTATTTCTGTGACACGTTGTCTGAATCGATGAGCAGTGCCAGTTTTCGTTCGTCTTCCATAATTCCTTCCTTCTTGTACAATGTTCAGCGGGGTTATAACTCTATGCCGTTCTGCAGACAGAGCGCCCGTGCGCTCTCGACGGAATCCACCCCGCTGCGGTTCTTCACCGGTGCAAAACAGCGCTCACGGACGACTTCATAGGGGAGACAGGGGCCAAGCCTTCCAAGGATGTCAAAGATGAAGTATTCAAACTTCCATCCATTGGGTTCTTCCGGCTTCACTGAGATTCCCTGCTCATCCACATATGGGATCTTCTTGTGAGCAAAATGGAGCGGCAGTTGTTCCTCGGTGACAGTCAGCAGCTCCGGTACGCGGAACAAGTAGTTGAGGATGACGCCGAAATTGTAGACACGGTCTCCTTTGCTGTCCTCAAGCAGACGCATCTCCTCAGATAGTTCAGAGTATTCGACCACAGAGGCAAGACCGTCCTCCAGGCACATCACACCGATCTTTTCATCGGGGCTGTTCTTCCGCACTACCTTGGAGCCGGAAGCATAATTCCCGGACAGAACGGCTCCGATGAAACAGGGATCGCAGATATCCTGGAGCACATTGTCGACCGAGAATACGTTGAGATAATCGATTCCTTCCCGGATCAGAAGCTCGTTGAGACCGGCCCGGACCAGGGAGCGGAACCAGCCGCCGTTGCCGTTCGGAGACACCGCAGGGGCAGTCTTGCTCTCCAGCAGCACCTTTCCCGCCTCATCGACGGCAGGAGCCATCTCCTGACGGAAGAAGTGGATATACGCCGGGTCGTAGCCGAAATACGCGTGTTCCCCGAGAAAAGACCGGGTCTTCTCATCGTTGACCTCACTAGTCATGATGAAGAAATGGATCCACCTTCCCAGCTCCCGCACACGGAGCAGGAGATTCTCAATGAGCCGCTGGAAAATGTAAACCGGATGGGTGACCCCGATATTAAAGCAGCCCTTGGGACCGTCGAATCCCAGACGTGTTCCCATTCCCCCGGCCAGACAGACTGCTGCGACCCTGCCGGAGCGGAGAGCTTCTTCCCCTGCGCTCGTGAAGGCCTCGGCATGCAATGCGATCTCTGGCAGCTCCATTGCGGAAAGAGGTGTGATGGTGCCTCGTCCGCCGGGGACATTTTTTTCGGAAAAGCGCTCCAGGTAAGAGAAATCCAGACCGCTGATCCGATCGAGGAGCAAAGCCTGCTCCTCAGCATCCAATTCGTCATAGAAACGGAGCAATTGCGGCTGTCCGATCGAGGCGAGCCTGCTCTTTAATACATTGTATTCTTCCTTGCTCGTTTTTTTACTCATCCTGCTCCTCGAAGACAATCGCATCATCTGTCATGGACTTGATGACAGCCAGGGATTTCAGGTCAATGCCGCGTGAGCGGATCTCCTGTCCTCCGCTCTGGAATCCTTTTTCGATAACAATGCCGACGCCCTCCACCTTAGCACCGGCAGCCTCGATGATATCGAGCAGACCGGTCACGGCACAGCCGTTTGCAAGAAAATCATCAATGATGAGGACGTGGTCGGAAGCGGAGAGGAATTTCTTAGAGAGGATAACGTCGTACACCCGGTTGTGGGTATAACTCTGGACTTTTGCAGTGTAGAGGCTTCCGTCCAGATTCAGGGACTGGGCTTTTTTTGCAAAAACAACGGGGACGTGAAAATACTGGGCCGTGATGCAGGCGATGCCGATGCCGGATGCTTCCACGGTCAGGATCTTGGTGATGGGCTTGTCCGCGAAAAGGCGCTTGAATTCTTTTCCGATTTCATTGATAAAATCAATATCGATCTGATGGTTCAAAAAGCTGTCGACTTTCAGGATGTGTCCGGGCCTGACCTGGCCGTCCTTCAGGATCTTCTCTTCGAGTGCTTTCATGTCTCCTCCTCTTTATGAGACTGGGTGTTCGGGTTGTATTGATTCTACAACGAAATGAGATGGAAAACAATCGAAGAACCTTTAAAAATGTGACGAAATAGTTACTATTCACGGCCAATCTGCAATCAGAACCTGTCTCAT
>CADCQE010000024.1 GCA_902803505.1 uncultured Lachnospiraceae bacterium
CCACGAATACCGAGATGGCGACGATGAGCACCGCAAAAGGCCAAAGCCCTGTCCGGCTGACGATCGTCCATATGATCATGCCAAAGAGTGCCAGGTAGAGATACCGCCGTTTCTTGCCGGCAGGATCCGGCCTGCCATAGGATTCTACCGTACCGATCCCCGTTCCTTCACGGGGATCTTTTCTGTAAAGAACGAGAATAAAAACGATCAGCAGGGCCGCTGAAAGGATCCAGATGGGAAACATATAGCGGATAAACTTTCCGGCAGATACACCGGACTGACCGAAGATAAACAGGTTCTGCGGGCTGCCGAAAGGCGTCAGAAGGGATCCGCGGACTGCTGCGATATTCTCCATGGATATGACGGGAAGGATGTAATGTTCCTTCCTGCCGGTTCGGAACAGAATGATCGTCAACGGAACGAAAATGATGAGGGAAACATCATTGGTCACGAACATGGAAGAAAAGAATACCCCGAACACAAGGAAAGCCGTGAGCAGCGGCATGGAACCGATCCCGCCTGCCAGACGCAGCACCGGCCAGAAGATCTGCTCTTTCTTGAAGCCTTCCAGCACGGTCAGCATCATGAAAAGCGTGGCAAGTGTATGCCAGTCGATCTCTCCAAGCAGCTCCGGTGACGGCGGTGTGATGACCAGCGCTGCAGCGGCAGCAATAAGGGAGACGGTGAGCATGGGCTCTTTTTTCAGCAGTTTTTTGATCTGATCCATTCCTGCTTCCATTCATTGAGATGATAAACTGTAAAAAATGATCACGATCAGTTCAGTACATTCTGTTCCGTTTATGGATATCACGCGTCAAATCGGGGTGCAGCCTCAGAAAGAGGCGATCATACTCCGGAGTTTCGCGTTTTCTTCCCGCAGGGAGAGGATCTCTTTTTTGCAGGCAGTTTCCTTGTCCTGGTATCTGCGGGAGATGATATCGGTGACATCGATCAGGTTATGCACTTTGTCTGCAAGAAGCTTGACCGGCAGCCGGATATCCGGATAATGCTCAAGCGCGAAAACACACATGGGAAGAGCGTAATCACGGATCTCACGAATATAGTCGAGAGCTTCCGAGATAGAAAGAGCGTAGACGTTTTCTACCAGGTTGCTGCGGTCAGCCATGGCAACAAGGACTGCGAGCCGGTTCCGGCTGATCTCATTATAGTGCTGCTGCAGGTCGGCTTCGGTCCGGACACCGGACTTGGTCGTCACCCGCACGATCTCATAGATCCGGGGATCCAGATGATAGTCCTCGGTCAATTCCAGTCCCTTTTTCGGGAATTTTGCATGCGCGATCATGTCGTGGCAGAGTCCGGAGGCGATAACGATATCGGCTTCGTCATGCGAGACCGGGATATTGAGATCGATCAGCAGTTTCGTTACGATGAGACAGTGCTCAAAATATGTCTGCCGCAGTACGCCCTGCCGGTCAAAGACCCGGCTTTTCCGGATGATGCCCTCCAGCTCCTGACGGGCAGCACGGAGCGCGATGCGGGAACAGGGGAGATCCTGTTCCTCAATGTAGCTGCTGATAAACTCATAGAGATATTCGATCCGGTCCATTCACTGCCTCGCTTCCTGTTCTGCTGCCAAAGCCTCATGCCAGCGCTTGTTCCAGGCCTTTCGAAGCTCTTCATTTTCCTTGCGGAGCTCCGCGATGATATCCTTCAGTTTGGCCTCGTGCTGATCATAGCGGTTGACAAGGAATTCTGCCGCGCTGGTGAGAGAATAGATCTTGTCACGGAGAATGCTGACGGCAGGCCTGATGTCCTTATAATGTTCTGCCGCATAGGAAAGCATAGGAAAGAAATACTGCCTGGTCTCTCCGACATATTCGTGGACCTTCCATGATGAACGGTTATACAGGTCTTCCACATTATTGCCGCGGTCGGCGACTTTGACCAGCATGGCAAGCTTGTTCATGGCAATATTGCGAAAGTGTTCCTGCTCCTCTTCTTCCGTAAAATCCCGGCGCTTGCTGACAGCCTTCACAGTCTCGTAGACTCTTGGATCAAGATGGTATTTTTCTTTCAGTTCCGTTCCGCCATTGGAAAACTCCACGTCTTCGATCATGTCATCGCAGAGGGCAGAAGCGAAAAGTATATCCTGTTCTTCCGGGAGCAGAGGAATACTCAGCTCGATCAGGAAACGGCATACCTCCAATGGATGTATGATATAGGGAAGGCGGTAGGAAACATCATCCCGGATAACGGTCGCCTTGCGATGCGCACCGTTATGCAGACCGCGTGCGAGCGGCAGTGCGACTGCTGTATTGATCAGGCGGTTTTTAGCGGCATAATACTCGATGAATTCATAATCGGATTCGATCATCCAGAATTCATTCTGATCGTAGGAAAGCACTTCCGGATCGATATCATTCAGGATATGCTGCAGTTTATCAAAGAATTCGCGGTAGGTTTCCAAGATTAGTTCCTCCGGATGTCCCAGCTGAAGTTTAAAAATTACAGAAAGATCAGATCCTATGCCATATTATAGCACAGCGGGAGCCGATTGTTTATCTGTTATCAATGGGAAATGAGTTTAAAAATGTACGGCGGCAGACCTCAAAATGGCTTGAGAAAAGCGCTCTTTCATGATACATTAACAGTTGCGTCAGCAGTTAACAGATGTGAACAGACTTCTGTCGAGAAGGAGATGTGATAATAAATGAAACTGGGTATCGTCGGTCTTCCGAATGTGGGAAAATCCACATTGTTTAACTCTATCACCAAGGCGGGCGCGGAGTCCGCAAACTATCCGTTCTGCACGATCGACCCGAACATCGGTATCGTGGCGGTCCCGGACGAGAGACTGAAGCTTC
>CADCQE010000025.1 GCA_902803505.1 uncultured Lachnospiraceae bacterium
CCGCGAGAGCCACTCCCGGTTCCCGCTGACCGACAAGGGCGATGTTCTTCTGCGTTTTTCTTATGGCGTCGGGGTTGCTGTCCACAAGAAAGTTCTCAATAACCATATTGTAGATCTCCCGGTCCAGTCCGCTGAGAGAGCCCTCGCCGTTTTCGGCTTCGTAACGGGTGATCCATGTAGCGATCCGGTCATTCTGATCATTGTAGTATAGCGCGTCCGGGCGTACACGATAGACGGGATAGATCACCGTACGTCCGCCGAAGTTGACTTTTCGGGTCAACGCGGTTTTTTCCACGACAGGCGTGCCCACCATTTGCAGCAGGCTGCCCTCCTTAAGTTCTCCCCGCACAGAGTCCGACCACGGCTGCTCGATCCCGACAATAGCCGGCGCCGCAGCTTCGCGCTTTCCTTCCGTCTTGGCCCGCACAGCCAGATAGAGTTCGCGGATTCCCTCCTCAGCCCCCTTATCCATGGCGGAACACAGCAGCGCCATGGTATCCAGCGCCCGCTCGGCAGCATGCCGGTCGATATCCTGCATCCCTCTGTGCGCCGTCGCATTGCGTACCGCTTTCAGTTCATTTACCCAGGCACGGCTCTCCTGAGGCATACGATCCCGAAAGACTTCATTCCATCTTCTGTCGATCAGCTTCAGACAGGCCGCCGTGTCCAGCGAATCCACCAATTCCGCATAGGTGCCGTCACCGGGAAGCTCGAAGGGATCGTTCAATGCGCGCAGGACTTCGTCCCACCAGTTGTTTTTATACATCTGGCGCATGCGCATTCCGATATAAGGCGCCATCACTTCCAGCAGCAGCCGGCTTCCTTTCTGAACGGCCTCTAAGTTTTCCTGTGCCATATCCATACTCCTCGTATTCGTTGAGATAGTCTTTACGTAAAGTATACTCACTATTTGGAAAAGGAACAACGTCGTTTTTCCGAACAGCAGCAAACCCGGGAATTGATCGCGAATCAGCGGCGATTCGGCCTCGTTCTCCGCCGCTTTCGTCTTATGTAAACTTGATCGATTTATTCCAGTGTGAATTCGTCCATGGGATCGAAGTCCGCGAAGTGGGTGTTCTTGTACTCCATCAGCAGCGCCAGGACGTTGGTGGATTTGGCCTCCTGAGCGACGGCGGTAAACTCCGTGATCTGGGCCAAGGTGAAGCCGTCCAGCAGGGCCGCCGCAGCACTATCATCTGCCTTAATACGATCCTCGATGGTCCATTTGTATAAGAGCGATACGATGTGATTTACCTTCCGGGTGTATCTTTCATAGGTAAATGATCCCAGTATATAATAGGCGTCATCGGTAACGCCCCTGCGGTAATACTCCACGGATGGCTTATATGACAACCTGCAGTCCGCCAATGTAAATCCAAAATCACCGGAATAATCGTGAAGGCCATAGCTTGTTATCCCATGCTTTTCTTTCCCCACGAATCGATAAATAGAAAGATGCGTTCCCGAAAACTGATCCGCGCGCAAATTTTTCGGATCGATAACCGGCTCCCAAATCTGAAGGAAAGGTTGTTTCAGTCCACGAGACAGAAAGTAGCTCTGCCAGGCTTTGATCTCTTTAGAGCTCATTTCCATCGGGTGTGCCAATCGAATCATATCCTCTGTAAGCAGGAAAGGGTTTCTCTCGCTATCGATAATGCCGCTGCCTGAAAGAGTAAAGTGCAGCTCCCGGCCTTCCTGCTCCCAAACCAAAAGGCGCGCTACGCGATTAAGTACCGGGTTTTTCAAATACAAAGTCTGCCATTTTTCCGCTGAACACCATGCGCCACTCAAAAAGTCTTCAAACAGCCGGTCGCTGCGGCGCTTGGCGGCGTCCCGTATGTTCTTCTTCATGAGGGCCAGCTCTGTTTTAGCCGCTTCATATTTTTCCGGGTCAGCGATTCTCTTGGGAATGGATTTGACGGTCTTATTTGTCTGCGTGTCGATCAGGAACAACTTCAGATCGTCGCCCAACTTGACGGCAATGGTTCCTTTTCCAAGGTCGAAAACCTTGGTCCCGTCCTCATCTAATCCAAACTCCGCCAGGACCGTGTCGCGCAGCGTATCCGCGTCGGTCCCTCGCATGCGGGCATACACATCCAGCTTGCCGTGCCGTTCGGCAAAGAGCATAGCCGCGCGGGTATCGCTGTAACAGCAAGCATAATGGAAAATATCTTGAGATTTGCGCCCCCACCGGTACGCTTGACTTGTCAAGGTTGCCATCGTCTTCTCCGAAGCATATCGGGAGACGGGGAAAAGCAGATTCGTCTTCTTGCTCGCTCCGTCAAACTTTGATGCGATTTCCGCAATCTTGACAAGCGCTGTTTGCCAGCTATCGTCATCCAACATGGCAATCACTGCGGATACTTCGGAGGGTATTGTCAGCTTATCATCGCCCGGCTCCTGCGCTGTCAGCAGCCATGCCAAAAGGAAAGGCGGCAGTGTCCTTTGACTGTTGTCCAAAAGGGATGGTAAATCCTTTCTGGTCAGTCCCATTGTCTCATTCAGCTTGTCAAGGATCTCAATTGGCTTTTTGTCGTTCGGAAGAATCAAGGACGGAGTATCTTTTTCGGGGGTGTTCTCCAGATCAGGGGCCTTCTCCTGCGATTGCAGTTTCTGTTGTACTATTGGATCAGCTTCTATCACTGCGAGCTGCTTTGCACATTTGCTCTTTTTCAAAAGATCACAATACTCTCGCAGCCCCGTTTCCGATATTTCAGAAGCGAAGCCAAGACAAAACTCCAGCGAGTTTGAAGCTAATGCGCTGGGGATCTTTTTTTGTTGCTTTAGTAAATTGTTGATTTCGTCAAGCAGTTTATCTTTATCCCTATCCTTCACGGCCGACATACTTTCTTCTCTCCATGCCTTCGCTCCCTGGAAGACAAGGACATATGCCAGCTCTTTATTGCTCAAAAGTTTCGACGCTTTTGCCAGTGTTGTCGGCAGTTTCTCCGTGGTAGCTGCAAACCCTTCCGGTAATTGCAGACATAATGCGGTGCATTTATCGAATGCCGCATTCCCGATAGATGGAACCTTATTCGGGAACGAGAGCAGTTCCAAAGATTGGCATTCTGCAAATGCTCTGTCTCCTATTTTGTCCATATCGCTCGGCAAGTTGATTGTTTTCAATGCAGAGCACCCGCTAAACGCTCCGTTGCCGATTACCTTCAAGCTTTCCGGAATGGTTATTATTTGTAAATGAGTACAATCTGAGAAAGCATCGTATTGTATTTCGCTCAGCCCATCCGGCAATTCGACTTTCGATAGTTCAGAGCATCCTCTAAACGTTCCGAAAATCTCACTCTCAATTACTTTGACCATGGGAGGAATAACGATGTGACGAATTCCGCTTTGCATGAACGCGCCACCGCCAATCCTTGTTACCCCCAGAGGAAGCGTCACATCCGAGAGCGCACTACACCCTGCGAAAGCGCATCTCTCTATACTTGTTACTGTTTCCGGAATCGTTATTGTCGAAAGCATTGAGCAATCTCGGAACAAACTACTGCTGATTTCCGTCAGTTCTCCGTTTATATATATGCTTTTTAGCTGATTACATGCAGAAAAAGCACCTGTTCCTATAGATAAAACAGACTTTGGAATGGTTATTCTCGATAATCCTGTACAGGACATAAAAGCCCACTTACCTATTTTTTGCAATCCATCCGGAAAAGTCACATCCTTTATGCTTCGACAATTGATAAAACTCTGGTTCTGAATCTCAGAAATAGTATCCGGAATAATAAGGTGCTCAACACATTCGTCTTTCAAAAAGAGACTTGCACCATTTTTAAGCGGGTTGGAATTTTCATTTTCAAAGCATACTCTGCACCAGGAATCAATGCTATTGATATAGACCTTTTTTAGGTTATAGCACCACACAAAGGCGCTCCTGCTGACTTCGCGTAAGCTTTCAGGAATTGTTATTTCTTCCAAACTTGTGCAGTTCTCGAACGCTTCGATGCCGATGCTGCTTACGCCTTCCGGTATGGTAATGCTTGTCAAACTACACCATTTAAATGCTCCATCATCAATTCTCGTAACCCCAATTGGAATCACTATACTGCGCAGGTTTTTCATATCAAATGCTAAACGGCCGATCTCTGTCACTCCCTCCGGAATGACTACGTCTCCGCCGGGGCCGGTGTATTTCTTCAAAACACCGTTTTCAATGACAAAATCGTTCTGATTGCTCATGTTGCTCCCTCCCGATTGGTTTATTCCAGCGTGAATTCGTCCATGGGATCGAAGTCCGCGAAATGGGTGTTCTTATACTCCATCAACAGCGCCAGAACGTTGAATGCGGAGTTTTCCTGCGCGTTGGCGATATACTCCGTCACCTGCGCGACGTTACAGCCTTCAACGCTCCGCATCACGTCCGCGTCGTCCTTTGCGATACGGCCCGTGATCGTCACCCGGTCCAGATACGCCAGCGCGTGGTTCACCGCCCGGCTGAAGGTGTTTATCGTGAAGCTTTGGATATCGCAGTAGCTCACCTTGTTCCCGTTGGGCGCCGCTTCGGTGCTCCATTTTGCCTCCACCTTACAGCCAGGGATCTTCAGGTCCTGATTGAACCTGTGCTTTTCCGCGCCCTGCAGCTGGAAGAAGATGATCGGGCAGCCGGCGTAGCGGTCCGGCGCGATCTCAGAGGGATCATACGCCCGCTCCCAGATCTGCGCGAAGGGCTGCTTCAGAGTGCGGGACGTAAAGTGCTTCCGCCACGCCTCCAGCTCAGCCGCCTCCGTCTCGATGGGATGGGCCACGCGCACCGGCTCGTCGGTGAGCTCATACGCGCTTCCGTCAGCCGTTACGAGACCGTCGTCCGTCCGCCGGAAGGTCTTGCCGCCCTGCTCCCACACCAGCAGGCAGGCCATGGCGTGCAGGATCGGGTTGCCGCCGTAGGCGTTCTTCCAATACTCCGCCGTACGCGCCCTCCCGGAGATAAAGTCTGCCAGAAGCAGATCCGCCCGGTTTTTCCATATTTTCTTTACGTCTTTTTTGATCTGGGCAAAGTCCTTGTTTGCGGTATCGTATTTCTCCGGATCCGCTCCTTTTTTCGGAAGAGATTTGGAGACCTTTCCGTCGGGCAGCTCCACCGTGAAGGTGAAATCCGGGTTCATCCGAATGCCGACGGACACATTCCCCAGATCATAGCTCTTGCGCCCA
>CADCQE010000026.1 GCA_902803505.1 uncultured Lachnospiraceae bacterium
GCGATGTCCGCAAAGCTTTCACGAAACTCTGGTGACCGGGGGCATCAACAACAGACTGGCTGTAAAAAACATGAGCTTCAAGTTATGAATAATAATCAAAACGAAAACATCACTGCTCCTGCCCCTGCTTCTGCCGAAGCGGCACACCTCCCCGCCGAAGCGGAACACCTCCCTGCCGAAACGGCACACCTCCCCGGTGAAGCGGAACACCTCCCTGCAGAAACGGCACACCTCCCCGGCGACATTTCCGATGCGGCGAGCAGGGAGGATATAAAATACATGAAGGCCGCCCTGAAACAGGCGGAGAAGGCCATCGCCATCGGCGAGGTCCCGATCGGAGCCGTGATCGTCTATGAAGACAAAATCATCGCCCGCGGCTACAACCGGCGCAACACCGATAAGACCACTCTGGCCCACGCCGAGATTGCCTGTATCAAAAAAGCCTGCAAAAAGATTGGCGACTGGAGGCTCGAGGGCTGCACCCTCTACTGCACCCTGGAGCCCTGTCAGATGTGCGCGGGAGCCATCATCCAGTCCAGGATCGACCGGGTTGTGATCGGAACCACCAGCCCAAAATCCGGCTGCGGCGGCACCCTGTTGAACATCCTGCAGAATCCGGATTTCAACCATCAGGCGGACGTCCTGTACGGAGTGATGCGCGAAGAGTGCACTGAGATCCTGCAGCGTTTTTTCAAAGACCTGCGCAGGAGAAATAAAGAGAGGAAAAAAATGCTGCGCATGGCGGAAGGCCATTCACAGGAGTAACGGATCAGGGCCGTCTGCGAATCCCGCTCATAGTCAGCCGCTGCCTGCGAATCCCGATCTGTCAGTCCGTTGCCTGCGAATCCCGCTCATATAGATCAGGGCCTCGTCAGAGCCGCCTGCGAATCCACTCCTATGTCAGCGCAGCGCCGCGGCTGCGAATCCCGCTCTTGACATTCTTTCCTCTTTTGACTATAGTATTCAGTGCATTCAAAAAAGCACCTCTGCCTGAAGTGACAGAAGTGCGTAATACCGTTTATCGATATATCCCTGTTGAGGGATGAAGCTTTGAAAGCTGCCTGTCGGTACGCATGGGTTCGGGTCTCGCGCAATGGAAACTCGTGAACCGTGTCAGGATGGGAACATAGCAGCACTAAGCGGGAACTTTCATGTGCCGCGAGGGTGCCTGGCTCTACTGCCGACAGGCAGCTTTCAGCGCTTCATCACTGCGACAGGTTTTTTTATTCTTTACTTCGCAAGACTAGCGGAGTTTTTATTCTTCATCGCGGGATTGTACCCACGATGTACCCACGATGAAGCGGGTTTCCCTTTTTGCGCACGTATCCCACGAATGAAGTCACGGGTATTGCGCGATGGAAAATAAAGCGAGGCAGCAGAGTACCACATCCACAGGAACCGCTGCACCGCATGAGGGGTGGACGTTTTTCATAAATAACACTGCAGAAGGCTTCTCCCAACGCCTGAACGCAGCAGTTTTCCGCCCGCAGCAAACGAAAGGTCAGCATTTATGAACCATCTTTCGAATCAGGACCGCCCTGAAAAAAATTTTGACTGGACTGAAGATACGGAACAGCTGCTCTCTGACTGTGCCATCTGCCCGCGGAACTGCCACGTCGACCGTCTTCACGGCCGGGCCGGCTTCTGCGGCGAGAGCGGAAGGCTCCGGGCCGCCCGGGCCGCCCTCTACTACACAGAGGAACCTGTCATCTCAGGCAGAAACGGAAGCGGGACAGTGTTCTTCACAGGCTGTAACCTGGGATGTATCTACTGTCAGAACCGGCAGATATCAAGACCTGGATCAGCAGGCGGCACGTCTCCTTGCCCTTCCGGGCATTCAACAGAGCATTCAACAGGGCATTCTAACGGGCATTCAGAAACAGATAATCATGCGGAAGCAGCTTGTTCCACGGGCGGGGGGAATTCTGTCATCCGTCTTGCGGAGCTCTCCCCGGAAAGGCTGGCGGAGATCTTTTTTGAGCTGGAAGAGCAGGGCGCCCACAACATCAATCTCGTGACGCCTGAACACTTCGTCCCCCTGATCATTCCCGCGCTCAGGCGGGCCAGATCCCAGGGGCTCTCCATCCCGGTCGTCTACAATACCGGCAGCTATGAAAAGGTCGAGGCCGTCCGGGCACTGGAAGGGCTGGTAGATGTCTGGCTTCCCGA
>CADCQE010000027.1 GCA_902803505.1 uncultured Lachnospiraceae bacterium
AGTCCCGGATTGTGGAAAGACGATGGGCAATGATCACGCAGGTGATCCCTCTGCTGCGGACATATTCGGAAATCTCATATTCGGTTCGGGCATCCAGGGCAGAGGTTGCTTCGTCCAGGATCAGGATGGAAGGATCTGCAGCCAGAACGCGGGCAATCTCGATCCGCTGCCGTTCCCCGCCGGAGAGATTCTTTCCGCCTTCCTGCAACATCATCTGGTAACCGCCTTTGCGCGAGTTAATCTGGTCATGAATACCGGCATCCCTTGCTGCCAAAACCATTTCAAAGTCCTCGATGGACGTATCCCACATCTTAATATTGTTCGCAATCGTATCATGGAAGAGAGCGATCTCCTGATCCACCATGCTGATCGAGGCCCTGAAGATATTCCGTGGTATTTCGCTGATCAGCTTCCCGTCAAAGCGTATTTCTCCGTCCCAGGGCTGATACAGCCCGGTCAGCAGCTTCGTCACTGTGGACTTTCCGGAACCGGAAGCGCCGACCAGAGCTATGCGCTTCCCGGGCTCCAGCGACAGGCTGAAATCCTCCAGCAGCGGCTCCCCGTATCTGGAATAGCCGAAGGTCACATGGCTCATTTCGATTCTGCCGCTCAGCTTCCGCACATTTTCAAGATCGACCGCCTCGATGCCGCCCTGCGTGTTCTCTTCCTCAGGATAGTCCATTACATCCTGAATCCGTTCCACCGAAGCGCCCATGGCCTCAAGCAGCTCTCCCGCAGCCAGAAGCTGGTTTACCGGCTCAGAAATCGACTTCATGAACTGTAGGAAGGTCAGAAGGAGTCCTGCGCTGATATGCCCCATAATAATGAGCCAGAAACCGATGAACATTACGATATAGTTGGACAGCTCCTGCAAATAAAAGGGGGCCGTCACCAAAAATTGCGTTTTGCGCATAAACTGGACTTTTACCCGGTTTGCGGAAGCATGAAAACCGCTCCAGCGCTCGAAATAGCCGTTCTCCGATCCGGTCGCCTTGATGGTCTGGATAATATCGATTCCGGTCACAGTTGCGGAGTTCATGTTCGCAACATCCTTGGCTTTGGTCGCGCTTATCTCGCGGCGGAGCTTGCCCAGCCGCTTCGCGATGAGCAGGTTAATCACGAGGGTGCTGAGGCCGACTGCCGTCAGGATCAGGTTGTACTGGGCCATGACGATCAGATAGAACAGCAGCATTACCAGATTCAGCACCAGCGGTGTCATCTGGCCGATCAGCGTGAGTGCGACGACATCGTTTTCATCCTGCCGGCTGGCAAGGTCACCTGTCTTCCGCCGTGCGAAGAAGGCCATGGGCAGGTGAAGCAGATGACGCATATAGGAGGCGTTGGATTGCACAGCGATCTTCCCGGTAGCGCGGATCACTGTCACTTGGTTGATGATGGATGCCACAAGCTGGAAAAGAATCAGGCCGCCGTAGGCATAGAGAAACCCCTGGTACCATCCGGCCCGTTCACCGCTGAGGATACTGTCTGTAAAAATTCTGGTAAAAACAGGGGACAGGACTCCGCCCAGCCCCGCAAGTATGCCTGTTACCATGACTAATCGCAGGACAGAGCGATTCTTGAGGATTGCAGTGAAGACGATACTGAAGAGAGTGGTCGGCTTTCCATCTGCGACAAAATCTTTTCCGGGCTGCAGTTCCAGGCATTCGCCGGTATAATGATTCTTGAACTCGGAGACGGATTCCTGGGTCCGCCCCTTGGCCGGATCGATCAGCTGGGCTTTCATCTTCCGGAAACCGCACAGCACCATCCACTGTCCGTTGTCCCTCATCAGAATCGCGGGCAGCTTTACTTTTTTCTCCAATTCCTCGGCGGAAAGCGTTAAACTTCTGCATGTCAATCCATAGTTCTCCGCCGCACGAACAATATCAGCAGCCTTCGTTCCGTCTCTGGAGACGCCGCATGCCGTGCGGATCTGGTCCAGCGGAACCCACTTCCCGAAGCTTCCCAGTACCATGCAGAGGCAGGCTGCTCCGCCCTCCACTTCCTCCATCTGGGGAATTACCGGAACACTCTTCAATCTGCTCATCCAGTCTCACCTCAGAAGAAAGCTGATCGGAACAACTTCATCTGTCACAAAGGTAACGTTGGCCAGGGTAAATTCATAGGCCGCAAGATCCTTATCCGGTTTGATGATCACCAGCCAGGAATACTCGCTGCGGATGCAGTTCTCTGTCAGCCAGTCGTTACAGAACAGGGTCTCATAAGCCTGTGCGCGACTAATGGGAACCGGTTTCGCCTTTGCTTCGATCGTGCCTGTAAACTTGCTGTGATCCGGCATTTCCAGGACTACCTTTTCTCCGACCTTTTCCACCGCGTCCAGATTGAACCTGGACGCGTCCAGAAAGCATATCACACGGAGATCCTCATTCGTATTGTCCTCTGTCTGCGCGGCTTCAAGCTGGTCAATGTAGTTCATTCCAACGGTGTCAGTATATTCCTCATTCGGGTCCAGTACTACACCCGTCACCGTTTCCTTCACGGGCAGTCTGCCGGTCACCCCCCAGACAATCACCGCCACGACGACCAGCGCCCTTGCAAAGGTCGTAATAATGACGCCCGGACTGGAAATCCGGATATAGTCGTCCAGTCCATTTCTGGAATTAGCTGTTTCTTTTGCTTTCCCTTCGGTTTTCATAGCATCCATTTTTCATACTCCAAAATCAGGCTTCATTCTCTGAAGTATTGTTGCTTTCCGCCGTCTCCTCAGTCTTGGGATCACTGCTTTCATACGACTTTGTACCGTTGATGATGGCATCCTCCTCTGCGATCTGCTTGTAAGTGCGGTCCCATGGCTTCTCCTCGATCTTCATATCATATTCACGGATATCCGGTCCGCGGAAACGGATCCTGTCGTAGAGGCCGCCGTTCGGCTTCACGGCGGGGTTTCTCTCGAACTCATGCGTGACCGGATTGATCTGCTGCACGTAGTGATAGGATTCCAGGTCGTCAGGCAGGTTTTTCGCCTTCGCCCTTCGAATGATCCAGGTCTGCACGACCGCCGTAATAATCGCGCACAAGGGCACACCCACGATCATGCCTGTGACGCCAAAGAAGCCTCCGCCGATGAGAATGGACAGCACGACCATGAAGCTTGACACGCCGACAGAGTTTCCGAGAATCTTCGGTCCGAGGAAATTGCCGTCAAACTGCTGCAGGCAAAGTATAAAGATGACGAAAATAAGGGATTTGATCGGGCTGATCACAAAGACCAGGATTGTGCAGGGAATGGCTCCGATAAAGGGCCCGAAGAAAGGAATGATATTCGTCACACCTATGACCACTGAGATCAGCGTGGCATAAGGCATCCTCATGATCAGGCAGGAGAAATAGCAGATGAGGCCGATAATGGCAGAGTCGATCACCTTACCGATCAGGAATCCCCCGAACTTGGAGTTCACAAAGCGCATATTGTAAAGGATGCGGTTCCCTGTCTCGATGGAGAAAATGGCATAGGTGAGCCGGCGCAGTCTCGCGAACATGCTCTCCTTAGAGATCAGGAGATACATCGATATAATAATGCCGAGGATCACATTTTTCATGAAGACGACAAACCCCATTACACCGCTGGTCAGTCTGCCGGCAATGGAATCTAACTGCGGGACCATCTCGGAAGTGACCCAGTTCTGTACGGATTTCACGGCATTGTCCACCATCGCAAGGGTCTTCTCGTCAAACTGAGGGTTATGGAAGGTCTTATTAATGAAATGATTCACATTATCTACGTAGGTCTGGAAATTCAGGATGATGCTTCGGATACTGTAGATCAGCTCCGGCACTATGCTGACCACAAGGGCATAGATAATCATCACGGCGATAAACAGGGCAATAAAGGAACAGGCGATGCGGATGCCTTTCTTTCTCTTATTGCCTACGTGCCAGTTTTTCTTTTTACAGATCTTATAGGTGAGCTTCTCGAAGAAGACCATCACGGGGTTCAGGATATATGCGATCACAAAGCCGTAAATGACGGGATTGAGCACCGCTTTCACCTTGGAGAGGGCCACTCCGAGAGTCTTCGTGCGGAACAGGAGAAAATAAAAGAGCATGCTGAAAGCGACGACCAGACAGGCCGTCACAGCCCAGACCCACTCTCTTCGCCCAAGTTTCCACTTCATAATGTCAGAAAACTTCCCCCAGAATATAGGATCGTCCGCTAAGGTGCCAAATCAGAGTTACTTTAGGCAGGATGTCCCGCCCGACGCGGCACCAAAATACAGTATAGCACAAACTCATTGCCTGTGTTCCAACTTTTGCAGAAGCTCTGTAAAATACTCCGGCAGCGGGGCGGTAAATGACAGATACTCTCCTGTCGCAGGATGCACAAAGCCGATCACCATGGCGTGAAGTGCCTGCCCCTCAATATGAAAGGCAGATCTTGCAGGCCCGTATACGCTGTCGCCCACAAGAGGATGGCCTATGGAGGCCATGTGGACACGGATCTGATGTGTCCGCCCCGTCTCAAGGGAGAATTCGCAGTAAGTATAGCCGGAATAGCGTTTCAGCACATGGTAATGGGTGACAGCAGGCTTTCCTCCCTCCCGCACGATGGACATCTTCTTGCGGTCATAGGGGTTCCTTCCTATATTTCCCTCTATGGTCCCGTCGTCCCGAGGCACATTGCCGATAACAATTCCGCGGTATCTGCGCGTAATGGAATGCTCCTTCAGCTGCTCCGCGATGCAGCGGTGAGCGGCATCATTTTTACAGATAATCAGGGCCCCGCTGGTATCCTTGTCGATGCGGTGGACAATACCGGGCCGCATGACGCCGTTGATTCCGGAGAGCTCTCCCTTGCAGTGGGCCAGAATCCCGTTCACGAGAGTTCCGTCCTCATGTCCCGGGGCCGGATGCACCGTCAGCCCCTTTGGCTTGTCCACGATCAGCAGGTCGCTGTCTTCGTAGAGAATCGTAAGCTCCATGGCCTGCGGCAGGATTGCGGCAGGCTCCGGATCCGGAACCCGGAGCACGGCAGTCTCTCCCGCTTCTGCCCTCCTGCTTGGCTTGACGGCTTTGCCGCCGATCTCGACAGCGCCTGCATCAATCAGCTCCCGGATATAGGAGCGGGAGAATTCAGGGAGGAGCGCGGCGAGCGCCCGGTCAATCCGCATGGATGCATAGTCCTCAGTAAATACAATCTCTCTTCGTTCGCTCATTCCTTCTCCTTGTCAAAGAACAGCATCCACAAGACGAGCAGAGCCGCAGAAACGGTGACGTAGATATCTGCAAGGTTAAAAATGGGAAAATCGATGAGGCGGAAATACAGAAAGTCCCGCACATATCCCAGTTGAATCCGGTCGATCAGGTTTCCTGCAGCGCCTGCCGCGAGAACCGCGAGCAGGATGCGAAGCGTCAGGACGCTCTTCTTTGGGGGCAGAAGCAGCTGCCAGACGCAGATTCCTGCCAGGAAGAGAATCGAGATCAGGATGAACAGCCATTGATGGTTCTGTAGGAGGCTGAAGGCCGCTCCGCGGTTCTGCGTGTAGCGGAGTTCAAAGACTCCCTTAAGGAGGACCCTGGGGCCTTCCTGAAGCTGTCCGGCAGCCAGGACCTTCGTAAACTGATCCAGGGCAGTCAGAAGGATCGTGATGAGTGTCATCGTGCCGAAGACAGGAAGTATCTCCCTTCGTTTATATGCTTCTTTCCCGGACATCTGGCATCTGCTCCTTGTTTCGATCGTGTTGTTACTATAGTCGTTAACGAAATTATCTGCTGCGCAGAACCTTTCGTTTTCCCTATATGCAGTTAATCTAAGCAATTGCCTTCGGCA
>CADCQE010000028.1 GCA_902803505.1 uncultured Lachnospiraceae bacterium
CAGTTTAACGAGGACCGGTATCAAAGGCTGTATAGCTTTGCCGATGACGGAAAGGAGATGAAATAATGAGTACGCATGTCGGAGGAATCGGAATCTTTCCGGGTTCCTTTAATCCGCCTCATGTCGGCCATATACTGACGATCAGGCAGGCACTGGAGTGCTTTGATGTGCTGCATATGTTCGTGCGGTACAATGAAGGCATGGATCTGGTTGACTGGGAGACCAAACGCGGGTGGTTTGAGCGCATCAATGAAGAAATGGGCGGACGCCTCGTCATCCACAAGATGGAGAATCAGGCGATCAGGGGGAAGACCTATACGATAGAGGATTTCTTTGACTTCATCAGAGATACCGTCCGCTCTGTCGGGGAGCCGGTGAGCGGCTTTGTGTTCGGTGAAGATTACCGGGACCAGCTGCCGGTGTTCCAGAAGGAATTTCCCCAGATGTATTTTTTCCTGGGGCCGCGGCCATTATCAGGCACGGAGCGGACATCTTCCACCGCAATCCGCGAGGATCTGGAAGGACACAAAGACTGGCTCCCGGAGTATATCTATGACACACTGAAAGTATTAAACCAAGCTGAGGAAATCGACCTTGCCGGATGCCCGGTTCTGGGCAAAGGCTTTGGCAGTACGGTCTATGGCCTTGATGAAAAAACGATTGTAAAGCTCTATAAAGAAGGAACCCCTTTCGAAAAGGTGCAGAAGGAATACGAGTTCTCCAAATGCGCATTTCAAAGCGGAGTGCCGAGTGTCAGGACCTATCGCGTGGTAAGGGCTGGCGGTGCATTCGGACTGGTGCTTGAGAAGCTTCGTTCTTCTTTGGGACTGGCGATTCATGAGCATCCCGAAGAGGCCGGGAGCTATGTGGACCAGTATGTGGCGCTTGCCAAAAAGCTGCATCAGACGAAAGCGACGGACAGCGTGGTTTCCCCGATCAGGGAGAGGTGGCTGTCCTATGCAGACGGGCTGGCAAGATGGTGCAGCCCGGAAGAGACTGCTCTGGTACGTGACCTCGTCGACAAGATGCCGGATGCGGACAACTATATTCACGGTGACCTTCACCCCGGCAATATCATGTTCAGAGGGGAGGAGCCGGTTCTCATTGACATGGCATCACTTGCCAGAGGCTCTTATCTCTGTGATCTGGCGGTCATCTACAGGGGGCTGGTCATGGGACCTCAATCACCGGGGATTGCGCGCCGGGAAGAAAGCATGGGCATGAGCGCGGAGCAGATTCGCGAGGTTGGCGATCTCTTCTTTATGAAGTATCTGGGGCTTGAGAGCAGGGAGGCCCTGGAAGCGGCCTACTCCCGGCTGCATGTGCTGTATGCGCTGAGTGTTGTTGTGATGAGCGGCAATGAGCACATGAAGGATGAGGCACTCGCCCGCATGTTAATGGACGAGCTGCTCCGCAAGGTAGTGGTGCCCGGACAGGACACGATCAGGGAGATCTGGCGTAGTGGAGGTCTGCTGTGAAAGGGCCGGGCGGGCTTCCCGGGCTGCATGCGGCTGATCTGGAGCTGATCGGCGAAGGCGGCAATTCCAGGGTATACCGGCTTGGCGGGAACAAGGTTGTGAAGGTTTTTCATGAGGATATCCCGCAGGACATGGTGTACTATGAGAATGACCGGAGCTGCGAGGCTTATGCCGCAGGAGTCAGCTGTGCGGCCTGTTACGGGATGGTCACAGTGGACGGCTGCCTCGGTATTGTATATGAAGACCTCGGTTCCCGGGATCTGCTCTCCGTGATCGTAAGCGACAGGGCACATCTTCCGGATTACATTCGCGATTTCGCCCGGCAGGTGCGCATCATGCACTCCAAGAGCGTCGATCCCACACGGCTGAAGGATGCAAAGCAGGTATTTGAGTCTTATCTCGACAGGCTGGAGGGACATCTGTGCACTTCGGACGAGGTCCGCAGACTGAAGAGGATGTGCGCTCTCATCCCTGACCGAAGGACCTTTATCCACGGTGACTGCCATCCGGGCAATGTGATGGAGCGGGACGGGAATCTGATTCTCATCGACCTGTCCTCCTGCGGATACGGACATCCTGTCTTTGACCTTGCGGGGATGTATTCCATATATAGGATGTCAGCAGGGGACGAAGAACGGAGAAAGCACCTGGTGCCGGCCAGGGACTTCACTGCCGAAGAATGCCGCACGATCTGGGATACCTTTCTGAAAGCGTATTTTGAAAGCGAAGATGAAGCGTTTCTGCACAAAGTGCAGGAACAGATTGATGGATTTGTCCTGGTGCGGCGTCTGCTCAGAACCCTGATCGTTGCGGATGAAGATCTTCCTCTGTATCAGGCGGCAAAGCAGAGGGCTTTGGCGTATATGGATCAGAATCCCGCTCCCTTGTGTTTTTCATGAATTATTTTCCCGCTCGCTGAACAAGCGGCATGGCAATAAGGACCAAAGCAGGATGAGAGAATCGAAAAAACTGTTGGTATTGTTTCCCGGAATCGGATATACCTGTGACAAGCCCTTGCTTTATTACAGCTCCAAGCTTGCAATAAAACTGGGCTATGAAGTGATTCCGCTCCCTTATAAGAATTTTCCCGAGGGCGTAAAGGGGAATCCTGACAAGATGAAGAAGAGCTTTCAGATTGCGCTGAAGCAGGCGGAAGAGCTTCTGAAAGAGACCGACTGGGATCGGTATGAGGACATTGTATTTGTGTCCAAGAGCATCGGGACTGTGGTCTCTTCCTGCTTCGCGAAGGAAAGGGGACTGAATGTCCGCAGCATCCTTTTTACACCGGTGGAAGAGGCGTTCGGGTTCATTCCTGTCCCGGCAATCGCATTTCACGGAACGTCCGATCCCTGGGCAGATACGGGAAAGATCCGTTCTGCGTGTGAAGCTGCCGGCATACCGCTGTTCTTGACAGCGCAGGCCAACCATTCTCTGGAGACGGGGGATATCCATAAGGATATCGGTATCATGGCGGAAGTGATGAAAGGGGTGGATGCTTTCCTCAGGGGATGAGGAGAAGCAGATCATGACAGCTGCGGCATGCAAGCCGCAGCTTAGTGTGCTTCAAATACCTCAAGCTCCACGCCATTTGGATCATACAGAAGCATGTTTCTCCGCTCCAGACGCTCTACAAAAGCGGGCTCACTTGTCACCTGAATCTGATATTCACTGCAGCGTTTCCGCAGCTCCTCCAGCGAATCCACTTCCAGACAAAGATGGCGATACATGCCGACATGGGTCGGTGCGACCGGGACGGGCTCATCCTTTTTTTCATAATCAATCAATTCCAGGCGCACACCACAGGGCAGCGCATAATAGGTCAGTGTGTGATCCCCCATATCAATAAAGCCGCTCTGCGTCAGCAGAAACACATTCTCATAAAAAGCCTTCGATGCTTCGAGGTCTGTTACATTAATCGTGATATGATCTATTCCTGTGATCATCATATGTCCGGTCCTCCGACAGCGCTTCTTTTTTTAATCCTCACCCTAATCATACCATAGCTGTGTCTTCATTTCACGAGGGGATTCTGAAAAATCCCCGATACAGATTCTTCTCTTTACTAATTCTGTGTAGTAGAGTAGAATTGACATGGATATTTTTTGAAAAATATAACGAAACGCTTTTCGTTGATGATGGGAGAGCTCTGCTGCCGCGCTGCCGGGCTGTTGACCGATAAAGGAGCAGGTACATGAAAAAAAGGTATGCAGTCGGTGTCGATGTCGGTTCCACCTGTGCGAAAACGGTGGTTCTTGATGAAAAGGGAGAGATTCTGCACAGGGATCTGAGGCCGACAGGATGGAGCAGTGTGGAGACCGCAGAGGTGATCCGCCGGGACATTCTGGACGAAGACTTCCTTTCGAATCTTTCCCGCGTAGAGGGAGAACAGCCGGAAGTGCGATGCGTCGCGACAGGTTACGGGAGGATCTCCGTGCCCTTTGCGGATAAGTGTGTTACGGAGATCAGCTGCCACGCGAAGGGGGCAGTGCACCTGTTCGCTTTGGCAGATCTCAATGTGATTGATGTCGGAGGCCAGGATACCAAGCTGATCGCGATTGAAAACGGCAGCGTAGCAGAGTTTGTCATGAATGACAAATGCTCCGCGGGAACCGGCCGCTTTCTGGAGGTCATGGCGAATACGCTTTCGGTCTCTCCTGCCGGGCTCTGTGAGATGGCATCCCGGGGCAAAGAGACACATATCAGTTCTCTGTGTACTGTCTTTGCCGAATCAGAGGTGATCAGCCTGATCGGCCGGGGAACGCCCAGAGAGGATATTGCCTATGCGGTGGTGGACTCAATTGTACAAAAAGTGAAGCAACAGTCAGGAAAGCTGCCTTTTGGGAGAGGAGCCCTGTGTCTCACGGGAGGATTGTGTGATTTTGAATACTTTCGCACTATGCTGAGCCGTGCGTTTAAGCGGGAAGTGATCACATCGCCGGATGCCCGTTTTGCAGGTGCCGTCGGGGCGGCCCTTTATGCACTTTCCCTCTGATAGAGAAGAACAGAAGCAGCAGAAGCTGCCGGGAATTGCTTTTTATAGTCGTTAACGAAATTATCTGCTGCGCAGAACCTTTCGTTTTCCCTATATGCAGTTAATCTAAGCAATTGCCTTCGGCA
>CADCQE010000029.1 GCA_902803505.1 uncultured Lachnospiraceae bacterium
GAAAGCATCCTCATCACGCAGGTACTCCGTGCCGTCCGGTCGAATGATCTCAATCGTCCGGTAGTCATTGATATTGATTTCCTCAACGGTAGGATCATGCAGATACCTCGTGAGAATGCCCAGACCGGCCATATCCTCATAGATGCGTTCAACCAGCGCAGCGCGGTCATACTCATTTCCGGCCATGTTTTCAGTCGAATACTTCATAATGAGGTCTTTCAACGCTTCGGCTGCTTCCTCGTCATCCAGCGCGGCGGAAAGCTCCTGCGCATGATTCGCGGCAATGGAAGCACGGACACTTTCAAGCAGGGAGGCGTAATCAAACGACTGCGCATTTGCCGCACCATCCGTTGCTTCCTTCGCCTGAACAATGGAGAGGAATTCATGCGGTGTAATACTCATGCTCGACCTCCTTGAACTTCATCGCAGATCTCATCAATCGCTGCCGTGTATGCTTTGCCGGCCTTGCCGGAGTAATCATAGAGCGTTCTGCGCTGACGCTGGACCGCTTCTGCACCGGGAAAGAAGGGAACCCACACTTTGGGGCTGATCTTGACCCCGCTATTGTTGTTAGACAGGACAGAGGACAAGCCGCGATAGTCAAAACTGTCGCTGCCCTGTACGCAGATAGGGATTGCCTTCATCGGGAAAGCGCCGATTGCACGATTAAACGCTTGATACCAGGCGGCGGCTGTACTACAGAAACCAGTCAGGAGAAGAACAGAGGTTGCCTGATTGATGGCCCATGCTGCCATGGTGTTGTTGGCGGTCGAAGGGCAATCCACAATGACATGCTCGAAGGTCGCGCTTGCTTCGGAAAGCAGGCTCTTTACTTCGGGTAGGGATTCGCTGTCGCCGAAAGCATCCGTGAAGTACTGCGCCGCAAGAATAAAAAGCAGACTGTCGATCTGAAAGACAGCCTGCTTCAAACTACCCGGTGCATGGTATGCCATTTCAATTCCCTGCGGTTTGATAAGTTTGACACTGAAGATCTGAGAGAGTTCACTAAAAGGTTCGGGAGAAATGAGGCAAACTGTTTTGCCTCTTCTGGAGATCGCGTAAGCGAGGTCAATTGCGAGCGTTGTTTTGCCGCTGTTGGGGGGACCCCATATTGCAGTAATGGGCATATCACTTCACCGCCTTTGACAATGCCAGGTGCATCGCATCAGTTCGCTCCAAATCGATCATTTTGAGGATCTGCGGGCGGGAGCATCGGAATACAACATAGGCGGGGGCAAAATCAAAGACGGTGTTGTCGCCCTCCGGCAGATTTGCCTTCTGTTCATCCAGATCATTGAGCGATTGCATATTCTTGTTGAGGACATCGTAGACATAGATGCCACTCATGCAGGTTGTGGCAGAAGACTCTTTTTCTCCGTCTTCGGTGGTGCGAGTGACATACTCGTAGACATCCACCGTGTCGCCGGCACGGAGAACACCGGCAATACCGGCTGAAGAAGAAGGGAACTCGATTGTGATAAGGCTCATACCGGACGTGAGACCTTTCTGTTTCTGCGCTTCTGCCTCCGCATACTCTTCCTCGGTTTGGAGACGAACTTCGGTCAGGAATTCGCCGGAATACAGGTTTTCAGCGGCGACCATTCCCAGCACGGCGTCCATATCCCGGACGACATCCTCAGACAGACCAAAGGAACCGACGGTGGAGGTGGTCAGCATTTCAGCGGCGATAACCGTTCCGGCTGGAATGTCCTGCGCCACGCGGATTACATCCTCGGTTGCCGACTGTGATCTGTAATAGCGGGGGAGAAGGAGAAAAGCTACTGCACCAGCCAGCACAATGCAGAGAATTCCGATGAACAGTTTGCTTCGGATGATTTTTGCCATTTGTTTTGCTACCTCGTTTCTTTTGATTTGTAGTTGCTTTTCAGAAGGTCATCTCTCATAAGCCTCATTCTGCCGCTGCTTCTCCAGATATTTCGTGTAGTGCTCCAGGGCTTTGAGAATGAATTCCTCTGCCTTCTGTTGAGAGACTTCCCTTGGAATGTACTTTCTCAGCCGGTCAGCCCGCATGGTGAACTTCTCCATTTGATTCGGCTTCTCTTCGGTCATGATCGATTCGATGACATCTGCAGAAAGACGGTCTTCCTGCGAAAACTTCTTCATCTTGATTGCCTGTGCCAGAGACGGAGTGGCGTCCTGATAAGAAATTGATTCAAGCAGGGCAATCTGTTCACCCGCTTTAAGATAGGAAAGCTCCACC
>CADCQE010000030.1 GCA_902803505.1 uncultured Lachnospiraceae bacterium
CTGGACACCGACCTTTACAAATTCAACATGGACCAGGTGATCTTCCACAAGCACACGAATCTCTCCGGCGAGTATCATTTTAAATGCCGCAATGAGGGCGTCGTATTCACACAGGAGATGCTGGAGGAGATTGAAGCTCAGGTTGACCACCTCTGTTCCCTTCGCTTTACGAGGGAGGAGCTTGGTTACCTGCGCTCGATTCGATTTATCAAAAATGACTATGTAGAATTCCTGCGGCTCTGGCATCCGATCCGGGACTATGTGACGATCCGCCTGAGCAAGGAGGGCGAACTGTCCATCATCGTCGAGGGACCGCTGTTCTCGGCGATGCAGTTCGAGATCTATCTGCTGGAGATCGTAAATGAAGTGTATTTCCGCATGAATTATGATTATGAGGAGCTGAAGACGTCGGCGGAGGAGAGGCTGGACAGCAAGATCAAGGCCCTCAATGACGGCATATATACCTTTCAATTCGCGGAATTCGGGTGCCGGCGCCGCCTGTCCAGGGAGTGGCAGGACACTGTGGTGCGGCGCTTTGTCAAGGAGACGAAGAACTGCGTCGGCACCTCCAATGTCGCTCTGGCGATGAAGTACAATGTCATGCCGATCGGCACGTACGCCCATGAGTTTGTTCAGATGTATCAGGGCATAGACTCGATCCCTCTGGCCTTCACCAATTACTACGCCATGAAGGACTGGTACTGGGAGTATGACGGCGACAATGGTACGGCCCTCACGGATACAGTGACGACCGACCTCTTCCTCCTGGATTTCAACCGCTCCATGGTGAATAACTACAACGGAGTCCGCCATGACAGCGGAGACCCCTTTGAATGGGGCGAGAAGATTATCGCCCATTACAGGAAATACGGGGTTGACCCGAAGACAAAGCTGCTCCTCTTCAGTGACAGCCTCTCATTTGACAGCGCGCAGAAGCTCTACGACTATTTCCGGGAAAAAACGAAGGTCGCTTTCGGAATCGGTACTTTTGTGTCAAACGACACCTGTGTGCAGGCACTGAACATCGTGATCAAGCTGCAGTATGTAAATGGAAGGCCTGTCGCCAAGCTCTCGGATACCCCGGAAAAATCCATGTGCAGCAATGAAGAATACCTGGAATACCTGAAGCAGTCCGTCAATTTCCGGATCAACAGGGGAAAATAACAGGACGCATCCATCGGCTAGATCTTCTTCACCCGCTCGATCTCTTCCTCGAGCATTCTCGCAGACATGCGGAGGGCGCCGAGCCCCAGCACTGTGAGCTGCTCCATGCCGTCTGAGGTCGCCACCGTGATCTTGTAGTTTGAGATCTCATCGTGCACCAGGCGCTCGATATAGGCGTCGGCGGTCTCACCGGATCTGGTAAAGACAATCTCCAGATTCTGCCAGCGGCTGACCCGGATGGGATTGTGCTCGGTCCGGTAGGCGTCGAAGACCACGACTACCCTCTGGGCCGTATAGCCCTGGTAGTTGCTGAGGATATCCAGCAGGGTGTCCCTGGCCGCATCGATGCTGCTCTTCGCCAGCTCCCTGAGTTCCTTCCATTGGAAGAGGATATTATATCCGTCCACAATCAGAAAATCCTTGCGGGTATCTTTTTTCGGATAAATAGGATTGCCATGTTTGTCATATTTCTGCCGGATCTGCGGGTAGCGCCATTCGTCTTTGGAGCTGCCCGCTTTCTTTTTCCAGACGGCCCTGCTGCGTCTCTCCTCATCCATCCGGGCTCCGTCCGCGTCCAGTCCGAACTCTCTGCGATAGATGGCGAGGAGCTCTGCGTCCTCTTCAAGAGGAAGAGGAGCGCCGCCGGCCGCTCTATCTGAAGGAGCGCGATGTGCATTTCCTTGTGAGCCGGAAGAAGAAACCCGGCCCCAGTCATTTTCTGCATCATATGCTGAAGCAAGCTCTTCCTCGGAAGGCAGGAGGGAGCAGCGCTCAAGCACTTCCCGTACCTGCAGCAGTGCCTGCCGGGGGATCTCGCAGTGCGCGTACTCCGGCACATTCTCCCAGGGCACGACATAACCTGCGCCGTGAGCGCAGAAGACAGAGCCAGTGGGGTGTTCGAGGTCCGATGAGGGGTCATAGGCGGCTGCGGCGATCACCTCATCCGCGTGGCGGCAGAGGTCATAACCGTCCGGGGTCAGGGAGAGGGAGCCGCTGCCTTTTGTGTA
>CADCQE010000031.1 GCA_902803505.1 uncultured Lachnospiraceae bacterium
GTAGGTTAGTTTTAAAATGGCAAAAAATGCAAAAAAGACGACAAAGCGTCGTGTCAAGAAAAACGTTGAACACGGACAGGCTCACATTCAGTCTTCCTTCAATAATACCATCGTTACGCTGACGGATAACGAAGGAAACGCTCTTTCATGGGCAAGTGCAGGCGGTCTGGGATTTAGAGGTTCAAGGAAATCTACTCCTTATGCAGCACAGATGGCAGCAGAGACTGCGACCAAGGCAGCTCTCATTCATGGACTTAAGACTGTAGATGTTATGGTTAAGGGCCCGGGTTCAGGCCGTGAGGCTGCGATCCGTGCACTTCAGGCATGCGGACTTGAAGTTACCAGCATCCGTGATGTGACACCGGTTCCTCATAACGGCTGCCGTCCGCCGAAGCGCAGAAGAGTCTGATCCCATCTGACACGCGGCTTGTTTGTTTTAGAAGAATACGTTATCCCGGCGTTGTTGGCCGGTTAATTCGTCCAGGAGGTTTATTAACATGGCAGTAAATAGAGTACCTGTCCTCAAGAGATGCAGAGCTCTGGGAATTGAGCCGCAGTTTCTTGGAATCGATAAAACAAGTAAGAAGAACCCGACCAGATCCAACCGCAAGGTTTCTGAGTATGGCCAGCAGCTTCGCGAGAAACAGAAGGCGAAGTTCATCTACGGCGTGCTGGAGAAGCCCTTCCGGAATTACTATGAGAAGGCTGACCGCCAGGCAGGGATGACCGGTGAGAACCTGATGCGTATGCTCGAGCTCCGTCTGGACAACGTCATCTTCCGCCTCGGCTTTGCCCGCACAAGACGTGAGGCACGCCAGATCGTTGACCACAAGCATGTTCTTGTCAACGGCAAGTGCGTCAACATCCCGTCCTATCAGGTCAAGCCCGGCGACAAGATCGAGATCAAGGAGAAGAAGAAGGGATCTGCCAGATATAAGGCTGAGAACGGCGTCCTCGCTTCTACTTCCGGCAGAGCAGTTCCGGAGTGGCTTGAGGCCGACAGTGAGAATCTCACGGGCTCCGTCAAAGAAGTGCCCGCAAGATCTATGATCGATGTTCCGGTCAACGAAATGCTTATCGTCGAGTTGTACAGCAAGTAATTTGCACCCGCGGGGCAGTGCTGCTATGTATTGCTCCCGTGTGTAGTTGCCCCTTCATTATTGACCAAAGACCTTAAGGAGGGATTCTTAGTGTTTGATTTTAACAAACCGAAAATTACCATAGATGAGCTGTCTGCAGATAAGACATTTGGAAGATTTATCGTAGAGCCGCTGGAGAGGGGCTACGGCACGACTCTCGGGAATTCCCTGAGAAGGATCATGCTCTCCTCCCTTCCCGGTGCGGCGGTCAGTCAGGTCAAGATCGACGGCGTTCTCCATGAATTTAACCCGATCCCGGGCGTGAAGGAGGATGTCTCTGAGATTATCATGAACCTCAAGAATCTCGCGATCCGCAATCATTCCGAGACGGATGAACCCAAAACCGCTTATATCGAGTATGAGGGCGAGGGTGTGGTTCACGCTTCCGATATCCAGGTCGACGCGGATATCGAGATTATGAATCCGAATCAGGTGATCGCCACGCTGGACAGTGCTGACTGCAAGCTGAATATGGAGATCACGATTACCAAGGGCCGCGGTTACGTCAGCGCAGATAAAGGGAAGGCGGAAGACCAGCCCATCGGCGTGATCGCCGTGGACTCGATCTACACCCCTGTTGACCGCGTGAACATGAATGTTGAGAACACCCGTGTAGGGCAGCAGACGGACTTCGACAAGCTGACGCTTGACGTCTGGACGAGAGGGACCCTCAATCCTGAGGAAGCAGTTTCCCTCGCAGCGAAGGTTCTCAGCGAACATCTGCGCCTCTTTGTGGATCTCACGGAGACTGCCAGGACAGCCGAGGTGATGATCGAGAAGGAGGACAATGAGAAGGAAAAAGTCCTTGAGATGAATATCGACGAGCTCGAGCTCTCCGTTCGTTCGTACAACTGCCTGAAACGTGCAGGAATCAATACGGTAGAGGAGCTGTGCAACAAGACATCCGAGGATATGATGAAGGTCAGGAACCTCGGACGCAAGTCCCTGGAAGAGGTCCTTGCAAAGCTCAAAGAGCTGGGCCTCGCTCTCAGACCAAGTGAAGAATGACGTTATTAATCAATGAACATTCGGTCTGCCCCGCCGGTAAGCCCAAAGAGCACGGCGGATCCGTGCGCCGAGTAAGGAGGAAATACCACCAATGTCAGGTTACAGAAAACTGAGCAGAACATCCGCACAGAGAAAAGCATTACTCAGAAGCCAGGTGACACAGCTTCTCTATCACGGCAAGATCGTCACCACTGAGGCGAAGGCGAAGGAAGTCTCCCGCATCGCGGAAGGACTCATCGCTCTTGCAGTGAAGGAGAAGGACAACTATGAGACCGTCACGGTCACCTGCAAGGTTCCGCAGAAGGACGCTTCCGGCAAGAGAGTGAAGGAAGAGAAGGACGGCAAGAAAGTGACCGTCTTCCTCGAGGAACAGAGGGAGATCAAGAAGGACCTGCCCTCCAGGCTTCACGCGAGAAGGAAGATGTACAAGGTCTTCTATCCCGTGAAGGAAGTTCCGACTGCCGGCAAGGGCCGCAAGAAGGGAACGAAGAAAGTGGATATGGCTGAGAAGATGTTCACTGAGATCGCTCCGAAGTACACCAACCGCAACGGCGGTTACACGCGCATTATCAAGATCGCGCAGCGCCCCGGCGACGGCGCCATGAAGGTGTTGCTGGAGTTGGTGTGAGGAACTGAAGAGATGCGGGACAAGAGCCTTTGGCTCTTGTCCCGCTTTTTTGTCTTAAGTGGGACATAAGGGACGGTTCTTGGGGGTCACTTTAGAACCGTCCCTCATGTCCCGTTGTTTCTGTTCACGGCCCGTTTGCTTACCATTCACGGCCCCTCCCGCTACAGTTTGAATAAATACTCGCCTGCCCCTTTAAGTCGTGGTATAATATTACGGATTGCAGCCTGCGGCAAGATGCAGGCAAGGAGGATCTTAATGGACAACAACCACAATGGGCCAAATGACAACAACAATAAGAACAGGCAGCTTCTGCTTGTGATCCTGGTGGGAGTTCTGATCAGCATGCTCTGCATGAGTGCCTTTTCCGGCATCTTGGGGAATACGACTTCCCAGAAGATTACCTACGATAAATTTATCGACATGCTGAACAAGGGTGAGATCGAATCCGTGACGATCAAAGCGGACAGCATCGACATCACTCCGAAGACCACGAGCGGCGGCGTGAGCATGTACCGCTATTACACCACGAGGACAGAGGACCTGACGGCGCTGACAGAGCGCCTTGCTGCGGCCGGTGTGATCTTCTCGGCAAAGGAGACTTCCGTAGTGGCGGAGCTGGCAGGCACGATTCTGAGCTTCGTCATCCCCTTCGTCGTCTTCATGCTGGTGCTGAACTTCATGATGGGGCGCATGGGCAGAGGCGGCGGCGTCATGGGCGTCGGCCGGAGCAGGGCGAAGTCCTATGTGCAGAAGAACACGGGAGTGACCTTCAAGGACGTGGCCGGCGAAGACGAGGCCAAGGAGTCCCTGCAGGAAGTCGTAGAGTTTCTCCACGACCCCGGGGCTTACGTCGCGATCGGGGCGAAGCTGCCAAAGGGAGCCCTGCTGGTGGGGCCTCCCGGAACGGGCAAGACCCTGCTGGCGAAAGCAGTGGCCGGTGAGGCCGACGTCCCCTTTTTCTCCCTTTCCGGGTCGGAATTCGTGGAAATGTTCGTCGGCGTCGGCGCCAGCCGAGTCAGAGACCTCTTCGATGAGGCGAAGAAGAGCTCGCCCTGTATCATTTTTATAGATGAGATTGACGCCATCGGCAAGACCCGCGACGGCGGCAAATACGGCGGGGGAAATGATGAGCGGGAGCAGACCCTCAACCAGCTCCTCGCAGAGATGGACGGCTTCGATTCCTCGAAGGGCCTCCTGATTCTCGCCGCGACGAACCGCCCGGAGGTCCTGGATCCCGCGCTGCTTCGTCCCGGCCGCTTTGCCAGAAGGATCATTGTGGACCGCCCGGACCTGAAGGGCCGCGTCGCGATCCTGAAGGTGCACTCTAAGGACGTGCTGATGGATGACACGGTGGACCTGGATGCCATCGCGCTTGCCACCGGCGGTGCCGTGGGCTCGGATCTCGCGAATATGATCAACGAGGCCGCGATCCTTGCGGTCAAGCGCGGAAGAAAGACGGTCTGCCAGAAGGATCTGCTCGATGCGGTGGAGGTGGTCCTCGTGGGCAAGGAGAAGAAGGACCGCATCCTCGGAGCGGAGGAGCGCCGCATCGTGTCTTATCACGAGGTCGGCCATGCGCTTCTTACGGCGCTTCAGAAAAATGCTGAGCCCGTTCAGAAGATCACCATCATCCCCCGCACGATGGGCGCTCTGGGCTATGTGCTGCAGGTGCCGGAGGAGGAGAAATACCTCAACACAAAGAAAGAGCTGGAGGCCCGCCTTGTTGTCTCTCTGGGCGGCCGGGCCGCTGAAGAAATTGTATTTGACACTGTGACGACAGGCGCGGCAAATGACATCGAGCAGGCTACGGCTATCGCCCGGGCTATGATCACGCAGTACGGCATGTCGGAGAAATTCGGCCTGATGGGTCTCGCTTCCCAGCAGAACCAGTATCTGGACGGCAGGGTAATCCTCAACTGCGGTGACCAGACAGCCACCGAGATCGACCACGAGGTCATGGCGCTGCTGAAGCGCTCCTACGACGAGGCCCTGCGCCTGCTCAGTGAGCACCGCCACACATTGGACAAGATCGCCGAGTACCTGATTCTGCAGGAGACCATCACCGGAAAGGAATTCATGAAGATCTTCCGGGAGTGCGAGGGAATTGTTGAAGAAACGGAGAGTGCGGCTGCTCCTGCATCAGAAAGCACAGCAGCCCCGGCAACGGAAAGCACAGCAGCCTTGGCAACGGAAGGTACAGCAGCTCCTGCAGCTGACAGGACGGCAGCTCCCGCTTCGGCCGGCAGTGCTTCTCCGAAAGCGGAGACAAGTCCGGCACCTGCATCGGACAGCCGGCCTGCTCCGGCTCCCGCCAACCCTTATGCGCCGGAATCTGAGGCGTCAGAAGCGCCTGAAAAAAGAGCGGGGGACTCGAAGCAAGATGAGATTGTGCCGAAGCCCTGGGACGAGCTGGTGAAGAGAGAGACGAATCCACACAAAGACGATAAGTGAATGAGCGCAGAGTTTGTCATCGAAGAGGAACTGAAGAAGCTGCCTGCCAAGCCCGGCGTCTATCTCATGAGGGATGCCTCCGATGAGATCATCTATGTCGGGAAAGCAGTCTCCCTGCGGAACCGCGTGAGACAGTATTTTCAGAGCAGCAGGGGGAAATCGCCTAAGATCGTCAAGATGGTGTCCCGGATCGACCATTTTGAGTACATTGTCACGGACTCAGAGGTGGAGGCCCTGGTACTGGAATCGAATCTCATCAAGGAACATCGCCCCAAATACAACACGATGCTCAAGGATGACAAGAATTATCCCTTCATCCGGGTGACCATCCAGGAGCCTTTTCCAAGGATATTGCTGGCACGTAGCATGAAGAAGGACAGCTCCAAGTATTACGGGCCTTATCCTACGGCCGGCTCAGTGCGCCACTCCATAGAGCTCGTCCGGAAGCTGTACAGGATCCGCTCCTGCGACAAGAAGCTGCCGGAGCTTCAGGGAAGAGAGCGGCCCTGCCTCTACTACCACATAGGGCAGTGCGACGCCCCCTGCCAGGGCTGGATCAACGAGGAACAATACCGGGAGCATGTAGAGGGAGCCCTCTCCTTCCTGAACGGGCATGTCAGGAAGACGATCGAGGACCTGAAGGCCCGGATGGAGCAGGCCTCTATGCAGCTGCAGTTCGAGGAGGCCGCGGCCTTAAGGGACCTCATTGCGGACATCCGGGCTATCGGGGAGCAGCAGAAGATCACGGCATCCGACGGAGACGACAGAGATATCATAGCAGTCGCCACCGATCTGACGGAACGCAGACCGGAAACGGGCGCTCCGGCTGCGGAGAGCGGGAGGGGCAGGGAAGATGCCGCTTCGCCGGAAGAGACAGGACACGGCGAAGAAGCCCCGGACAGCGATGTACTGTCTAAGCGCATCGAGGCCGTGGTACAGGTCTTCTTCGTCCGGGGGGGCAAGCTGATCGGGAGGGAGCATTTCTTCCTGACAGTGGAGGATGAGGCGGATACAGCGCAGATCCTTTCCAGCTTCCTGACCCAGTATTACGCGGGCACGCCTTTTATTCCACGGGAGCTGATGCTCGAGACAGAGCCGGACGACAAGGAGCTGCTCGAGGCATGGCTTGGCGAAAAGCGGGGCAGCAAAGTTCAGATCCGTGTTCCGCAGAGAGGCATCAAGGAGAAGCTTGTTGAGATGGCTCATGAAAATGCAGCGAATACGCTGCAGCGCGACCGCGACCGCCTCCTGCGGGAGGAGCTTCGTACCATAGGCGCGGTCAGGGAGATCGCCGGGCTGCTCCATCTTGAGAAAGCGGAGCGCATGGAGGCCTTCGATATTTCCAATATCAGCGGTTTTGAGTCAGTGGGCTCCATGGTTGTCTTCGACAGAGGGAAGCCGAAGCGGAGCGATTACAGGAAGTTCCGCATCAAGACCGTGGAGGGGCCGAACGACTACGCCTCCATGGAGGAAGTGCTGACCCGGAGGTTTGAGCGGGCGAAGGAAGGCTCGGCGGGATTTACGGTCCTGCCGGATGTCATCCTCATGGACGGCGGCAGAGGCCAGGTGCACGCTGCCGAGCGGGTTCTTTCGAAGCTCGGCTTCTCCATTCCCGTCGCCGGGATGGTGAAGGATGACACACACCGCACCCGGGGCATCTGGTACCGGGACAGTGAACTGCCGATTCTTACGGCCTCAGAGGGCTTCAAGCTGATCACGCGCATCCAGGATGAGGCCCATCGCTTTGCCATTGAGTATCACAGGCTCCTCAGGAGCAAGGGGCAGGTGCGCTCTCTGCTCGATGAGATCGACGGGATCGGGCCGGCCAGGAGAAAAGCCCTGCTCCGCACCTTCGGATCCCTGGAGGCGATCCGGGACGCGTCCGCGGAGGAGCTGGCGAAGGCGCCTTCGATGAATGCCGCCGCAGCTGCGAAGGTTTACGCATATTTCCATGGCGGCTGAAGGGCAGAAATGGTAAACTTTATACTAGTTAACCTTAGTAATTGCCGAAGGCAATTGCTTAGATTAACTGCATATAGGGAAAACGAAAGGTTCTGCGCAGCAGA
>CADCQE010000032.1 GCA_902803505.1 uncultured Lachnospiraceae bacterium
ATGAAGTGGATGACATATATGTTGCACTGACAGGCGACCAATGCGCTCTGACGAATATAAGGGTCATAAGCCCTGAGCAGTGACATCGACATCCCTCAGCTTGGTCCCAATGGCTTACACTCAGGCTGCGAACCTTGCCGGCGGAGAGCGCACCGAAAATCGGAAAAAGCAGTGGGCCTGCAAAGGAGGAAAAGGATGAGAAAAATACTGATCGTTGTTGATATGCAGAATGATTTTATTGATGCTGCGCTCGGAACGCCGGAAGCTGTCTCGATTGTCGATGCGGTAAAACGAAAGATAAAGTCTTACCCTGTGACAGATGTGATCGCAACCATGGATACACACGACAGGAATTACCTCAGCACACAGGAAGGCAAGCTCCTTCCGGTGCTTCACTGCATCAAAGGCTCATATGGATGGAAGATCCGTTCGGATATAGCAGAGCTGTTGCATGGTGCAAGAATCTATGAGAAGCCATCGTTTGGGAGCATGGAGCTCGCAGAAGACCTGAAGGCACTGTCTGAGAAGGAGGAGATTGAACTGGAACTGATCGGGCTGTGCACGGACATCTGCGTCGTGATGAATGCGCTCCTTATGAAGGCCGCTATGCCCGAGGTGACGGTCAGAGTGGATGCCCGGTGTTGTGCCGGAGTAACACCGGAGAAGCATCTGGCGGCTCTGGAAACAATGAGATCCTGTCAGATCCTGGTGACAGATTCTGCTGATTAACCTTAGTAATTGCCGAAGGCAATTGCTTAGAGAAACTATATTTAGGGAAAAGCGAAAGCTTCTGCACAGCAGATCATTTCGTTAACGACTATAGATAAGCGAACCCGGATGAAGGGGGCTTTTTTATGAACGGGACAACCGATAAAAAGGAAAGGGACATCATAGAAGAACAAGCTGCGACGATCCGTCTGCTAACAGATTTAACAGCAGCGGGAAGCTGGGTGATCAACTATGCGTCAGACGGCTCTTTGGCATCTGTAGAATGGGACGATAGCTTACGAAGGCTGCTGGGTTTTACAGATCAACACGATTTCCCAAATAAAATAGACTCCATCCTGCAAGGCATTCATCCGCAAGACAGAGCCGGTATTGAGAGTATAGCCGCCGGTGTTTTTGATGAAAATATCCTGAGAACAGAGGGGTATGATTTCCGCTTTTTCAAAAAGGACAGCACTGTAAGGTGGTTTCGAACCAAAGGAATGCTGACCAGGGATTCTGAAGGCAGACCCTTGAAGTACAGAGGCTTGACAATCGATATAAGCAATGAGAAGGCCCACGATACTCTGTACGCTGAACTGCAGAACGAGGGGGCGTCTCTCGACACCCTTCATGAGATGCTTGGGTCAGGAAGATGGTCCATGGATTTTGATGAAGCAGGTATGATGGTTCAAGTCAAATGGAGTGACGAATTTCGCCGTATGCTTGGATATCAGGGTGTGGAGGACTTTCCAAATGTCCTCGAATCCTGGTCCGACCTGCTGCATCCTGAGGACAGGGAGCATGTACTGACGGAGTTCAATGAGACGATCTACGATTATACCGGTCAGAAGGTCTATGACGTGGAATATCGTCTGCGGACAAAAGACAGAGGATATCGCTGGTATCGGGCTGTCGGCAAACCTACACGTCGTCCGGATGGGTCTCCGATCACCTACGTCGGTGTCTTCATAGATGTCACGGAACAAAAGGAGTACGCACTGAATCTTTCCATGGCCAGAAGAATGGCAGATATCGATTCTCTCACAGGTATAAAGAATAAAAATGCATTCGTTCAGTGGGAGAATAAGATGAATGCTGCAATTGCTATAGGAGAACAGGAAGCCTTTGCGGCAGTTGTCTGTGATATCAATGATCTGAAAAAAGTCAATGATCTGTATGGCCATAAGGAAGGCGATGAGTGTATCCGGAAAGCCTGCAAGAAGATCTGTACTGTCTTCGATCACAGCCCGGTTTTCCGGGTCGGAGGAGATGAATTCGTTGTGATTCTCTTCGGAGAGGATTACTATAACCGGAATAAACTGATGGAACAAATTAACGCTGTTCCAAGTGAGCATACAAAGATCAAAATAGGCGAAACCATCTCGGCAGGCATGGCTGACTACAGAAAGGATCAGCATCGTTCTCTTCTGAGCGTTTTAGAAGAAGCCGACAAAGCCATGTATGAGAAGAAACAGTTCCTGAAAGAGAATGTTTTGCCAGAAGAGAATCTGGCCGACGGCAATTCGGCGTATGAGTATATTCCTGTTATTCATACCAAGAAATGCATCCTGATTGCCGATGATGTTGAAATGAACCGGGAAATATTGGGTGATCTTCTCCAGGATGAGTACGATATTTTATATGCTGTGGATGGTAACGAAGCACTTGAAGTGCTGCGTGCCCATAAAGAGGAAATCGATCTGCTGCTTCTTGACCTTCAAATGCCGAACAGAAGCGGGCGTGAGGTAATTGCAGAGATGCAGGTTGATGAGGATCTAATGTCCGTACCCGTGATTGTATTAACAGTCGATCAGCAGGCCGAATTGGACTGTCTGAAGATCGGCGCGATGGATTTTATCCCGAAACCTTATCCGGATATTGAGATCGTGAAGGCGCGTATCCCCAAATGCATTGAATTGTCTGAGGACCGTGATCTGATCCGGTATACAGAGCGTGACAAGCTGACCGGGCTGCTAAACAAGGACTTTTTCTTCCGGTATGTCACTCGTCTTGACCATTTATACAAGGATACTGCGCTGGATGCCATTGTGTGTGACGTGAATCGCTTCCACTCGCTCAACAAACGATATGGACGACAATTCTGTGATCAGATACTGCGCAACATAGGTATCGGAATCAAAAAACTGGCACGACGGACCGGTGGGATAAGCTGCAGGGAAGTGGGAGATACCTTCCTGCTATATTGCCCGCATCAGGACGATTATGAAGAACTGCTGCAGGAGCTGCTGTCAGAGGTGTTTATGGAAACGGAAATGAATGACAAAGTCGTCCTTAGATTTGGTTTGTATGCCAACGCTCAAAAAGAGCTTGACATCGAAGAAAGATTTGTCCGTGCCAAAATCGCAGCAGACAGGGTAAGGGATAACCCACAGATAATCGGCAGTTTCTTTGATCTGGAATAACGGCCCCGGAGATCAGAAAAGAAAGAACAATTGAAATCTTTGATTTAGAAATATGACGAATGACTTACACGAACAGTTCAATGGTGGTTTTTACAAAGCTCTCTCCCCACCATTCCCGGCAGAGGACGCACAGCATTGACCTGATCACGCCTCATTGCGTGGTCGGCCAGTGTACGGCGGAAGATTTGGGCGAATGGTTTGAGAAGCAGTCTACACAGGCATCCAGCAACTACGGCATCGACCGGGACGGCAGGGTTCCTCTGATTCCGATGGCGCTTTTGTTTGATGATAGTCTGATTTGTATCTTGCTGCCAAAAACACACGATAGGGAGGGAATATGAAACGAGCATTTGAACAGCGAAATCACGGGAGACTACGACGAGGCCATTATCTTCTCGAAATCCTTGACCGGCATCGGCCTGTAGAAGTAATATCCCTGCATCCTGGAACAGCCCTGAGCCTTAAGAAACTCCGCCTGATCGACAGTCTCCACGCCCTCAGCGATCATTTCCATTCCAAGGAGATTCACCATGTTGATCATACAGCTGACGATTGTGTGGCATTTCTCCGAATCACCGGTTGCTGTAAGAAAATGAAGATCA
>CADCQE010000033.1 GCA_902803505.1 uncultured Lachnospiraceae bacterium
GCTGGACAAGAGGCGCACCGGCGAGATGCCCGGCGATCCGGATGCTTTCCCCATGGAGCGGCTCAAGAAGAGGACGATTTCCTTCATTTCGGTGGGAGGTGCAAGTACAGAGGATTGGACCAGTCTGGGCACTCCGATCCTGCATCTCATGGCGATTTCCGCAATGATGAAAGTGCTCGGCAATTACAATGCCAACAGCATGGGCACCATCGGCAATCCGTATCTGGACGACCAGCTGATTGCCGATATGCATGAGATGGGTAAAAACACAGTCCTTGGCCTCGATGACGACTCCGTGGAATTCTTTGAGCCGGCGGACAAGCCGAAAGGCGTATGCCCGGTCTGCCACCAGAGAATTGTCACGATCACGCCGGGCAAAGGAACACAGGTGTGCTGCCCCATCTGCGGCATCTGGGGAGAACTAAGCATTGAGGATGGCGAGATCAAGGTGGATTTCCCTGAGGCGCAGCAGGCCAGAGCCCGCGGTACCTTTGCAGGACTTCGGGAACACACCATTGAGATCCAGGGCTTCGGAGCGATCTGCGGGCCGAAGATCATGGCCGCCAAGGAGAAGCTGGATGCGCTGATGAAGGAGCGGATCAAGGGCTTCGATGAGGCCATCGGAAATCCGAAAGCGTAAAAAAGTGCGGGATTTCCGGCCGATTCCGGGAAGTCAAAAATAACAGATCAAAAATGACCCTGTACTGACCGGGTGATAGAAAAGAGGTCAGAAACGACAAGGAACTTGTTCGTCCGGTAAGTGTATGTATAAGCGGGCGCGAGTAAAATACAAGTAACAGGTTCACAAAACGCATTCCAAACAATTTCATTAAAGGAGGAAAAAGGATGAGTTTTAAAAAGTTTTTAGCGGTTGGCCTTGCGGCTGTCATGACATTTTCCATGGCGACATGCGCATTTGCGGATGGTGAAGTGAAGGACGCGAATGCAGATCCGGCCAACACGGAAGTCTCGGATGAAACCATCGTCATCAGCCTTTCTTCCGAGCCGTCAGCGCTTTGGGCTGCCGGTTCCGGCAAAGTGGAGAATGAGCTGGTCATCATCCAGAACGCCCTCATGGACACGCTTGTGAAGGTCGACAGGCACACGGGAGAACTGCTTCCGAACCTGGCAACCGAGTGGGAATGGGTTGACGACACACACTGCAAGTTCACGCTTCGCGACGACGTCACGATGACAGACGGAACACCGCTTGTAGCGGAGGACGTGGTCTATACCGTCAATACGGCTATGGAATACAGCCCGAACAACGACACCGGCGCATATTTTACAGAAGCAGCAGCAGATGACGAGCACACTGTGACCATTGGTTTCACAACAGCGGCACCGGATCTCCTCAAGATGCTCGCCTGGGGGAACTTCGCCATCTTCAGTGAAGACGAAGTCAACGCTGCCGGCGGTGTGGAAGCTGCGGTCAAGAACCCGGTCCTTGGCTCCGGCAAGTACAGATTCAAAGAGTGGGCCAGCGGCCAGTCCATCACACTTGAGAGAAATGACAATTACTGGAATCCGGACTACAAGGGCTACTTCAAGGAGATCAAGTTCATCTTCACGAATGACGCAGCAGCCCGTGCGATGGCGGTTCTTTCCGGAGACAGCCAGGTCGCCTATGACATGCCGATCAGCATGGCTTCCACTTATAAGGGCAATGACCAGGTCAACCTGATTGCGCACACCTTCGGTCAGAACACAAGACTGTTCTACAATCAGGGCGAAAATGCCGGTGCGACAAAGGACATCAAGGTTCGCCAGGCTATTGACAAGGCACTTGACTTCAACGCGATCGCAGGCGTCGGCACAGCCGGCATGGGCACGGAAGTCCACAGCTACTTCCCCAATGAGAGCCCTTACTACCATGACATGTACACAGCGGAAGAGCGCGCCCAGGATATCGAAGGTGCGAAGGCCCTCCTCGCAGAGGCAGGCTATGATGACAGCAACCCGCTTGAACTGAACATCATCGGCATGCAGGACCAGAACGACGTCTTCACCGTCATGCAGGCAAACCTTGCCATGGCAGGCATCAAGCTGAACATCAACATCGTTGACACACCGGCCTTTGTTGAAGGTGTGGCGTTCAACACGGCTTCCTATGACCTTGTTCATGTCGGCGACCTTGTGGATGCGAGATACCCGGCCATGATGATCTTCTTCAAGCAGGGCAACATCGACACGTTCTGCATCGGCGGACCGAAGTACACGACGCCTGAACTCGAAGAGAGCATTGAGACATTCATCTCCGAGCCGGATGAGGAGAAGGCAAAGGAAGAGGCACTGGCAATCGAGCAGACCTTCAAGGACGGCTGCTGGTACTCCAATACTTACGCCGAGATGCATGCTGCTCTGACAGCCAAGGATATCAAGGGCTACAACACCATCGAGCGCGGCTTCCTTGACTGCACTGGCTTCTATAAATAATATCGATCCGCTTAAATAGCGGTTTCCTGATGAAAGCATTGCTTAAACTGTGTAACTGCTGATTGCGGAAGAGTTTCCGGCACCATGAAGGGAACCTTCGTGGCGCCGGTTTCTTTGACGCTTCTGAAAGAGAAAGAGGGACTGCAAAGCAGCTCTTGCCTCTGTTTACTAGGAGAACGATTATGCTCAAATATATTCTTAAAAGACTTCTTCTCCTGATTCCGATCATTCTGGGCGTGTCTGCCATCATTTTTGCACTGAAGACCCTGACTCCCGGCGACCCGGCGAGACAGATCCTGGGAAATGATGCGACAGAAGAGCAGATTCAGGCGAAGAGAGATGAATTGGGATTAAACGATCCGGCTGTCGTTCAGTACGTGCGCTATATCGGCGGTATCTGTCACGGCGACTTCGGTGAGTCCTACAGAACCGGTGAACCGGTCATTTCCGAGATCCTGCCGAGACTGGGAACATCCGCCATCATCACCCTTGGAGCGGTGGCGATCGGCGCCATAGTAGGCGTTCTGCTTGGCATTCTGTCTGCCTTGAAGAAATATACCTGGGTCGACTCCCTGGTGCTGGTTATTTCAATGTTCTTCCAATCGGTTCCGGAATTTGTTGTCGCCCTGGTTCTGATCATGATCTTCGCAGTGAACCTGCACGTACTGCCTGCGACAGGAATTGATTCGATCAAGGGCTACATTCTTCCGATGGCCACAATCGGACTGGCTTCCGTTGCGAATTACACCCGTATCACGCGCTCTTCGATGCTGGAGGTCTTAAGTGAGGACTATATCCGCACGGCAAGGGCGAAGGGCCAGACGGAAGGCAATATCACCTTCCACCACGCACTCAGGAACGCCATGATCCCGGTCGCGCAGTCGATCGGCACAAACCTCGGCAACTCCATCGGCGGCGGCATGGTCATTGAGACGGTGTTCGGCGTCCCCGGCGTCGGCAAGTACATCGTCGATTCCATCACCCAGAGAAACTATCCGTCGGTGCTCGGCGGCGCGCTGATCATTGCGATCGTGCTCACGCTGATCAACCTCATCGTTGACGTCAGCTTCGTCATGATTGACCCGAGACTGAAGACGACAATCATCTCCGGATCCTCGAAAAAGGCTCCGAAGAAAGCAGCGGCGTAAGGGAGGGATAAAAATGGCAAAAATGCATACTCCCGCGATGGAGCGGATCGAGAGAAAGAACGCAAAGAGAAAGAAACCTGTCAATTCCACACCCGCCTATGAATCCTGGAAGCGCTTTAAGAGAAATCCCACAGCGCTGATCGGCCTTGTGGTCGTTATCCTCCTGATTCTCATTGCGATCTTTGCACCGCTGATCGCACCCTATGACTATCAGGCACAGGACTACACCGCAATGATGCAGGCGCCTTCTGCGGCACATCCTTTCGGCACGGATCAGTTTGGCCGCGATATCTTCAGCCGCTGCATCTACGGCGCAAGGTATTCACTGCTGATCGCCCTTTTCTGTACGATTGCCGCACTGTTCTCCGGCGGACTTCTGGGCATTATCGCCGGCTACTTCGGCGGCAAGGTGGATACCATCATCATGAGGATCATGGATATCTTCCAGGCGATCCCGATGATCATGATGGCGATGTGTATCGTCGCTGTTCTCGGAAACGGTATCCCGCAGCTGGTCGCGGCGATCATGTTCGCGTCCATGCCCACAATGGCCAGAAATAACCGCGCTGCCATA
>CADCQE010000034.1 GCA_902803505.1 uncultured Lachnospiraceae bacterium
CCCATGCAGTCGATCTGGGAAACGACCTCGAATCCCTTGCCTTCGATGGCATCGAGGAATCCGTTGGTACGGTCAACAACAGACTGCATCGTGGGGGAATCAAGGACGATGATGGGGCCGCCGTCCGGGCACTTCTCGACGAGGTCTTCGCCGCAGACTTTACCGGCATTGTAGTTATCGGAGCCTGCATAAGTGACCAGATAGCTCATATCAGCAACTTCAGTATCGAAACCGAACATCGGGATATCTGCTGCCTTCACTTCGTCGAGAGCTGCGATGATGCCGTCCTTGTCAACCGGGTTGACGAACAGAGCCACAATACCGCGGGAGATCATATCCTCGATCTGGGCGATCTGGGTCTCGTTGCTGTTCTGCGGATCCAGAGAGATCAGCTCGTCGCCGTTCGCTTCAACGACTTCACGAATGGAGCCTTCAAGAGCTACGAAGAACGGGTTCGTGCCGTCCATGCAGGTGTATCCGATCTTGTTCCCCTCGGCGAAAACCGGAGTGGCAATCAAGGTGACACCGAGAGCTACTGCTGCTGCCGCTACAACTTTCTTCATTTTCAATTCCTCCTCATTCTTTGTACAAAGTGTCGCTTCACGACATGCAAAATTCGATTGTTATTATAACTGTTTGCCTAATCCTTGTCAACGTTGATTTGGTTTCTCTTGTCATTTTGCCTTACTTCGTAATGATGCAGATCGTTTCGTCAATGAGCGGATTGTGAATCTCGTACAGCCATAGTGTCCCTTTATATTCCGGCACCGGTGAGAAAGCATATTTCATACGGCGAACCTTTCCTATGGATCTCGCACAATCCTCGAATATGCCAATTGCCGATACAGGGAAAGCTTTCATAAAATGCGAACCGATGATCCGGTCGGCCGGCAGGTCCGCTGATTTGGAAAGTGTCTCCAGATAAGTGCTGACAGGCAGACTCTCTTCGAATAAGAGTGTCATCTGCGGGCTCACGGCATCTCCGACAAGAAGTGTCCTTTCCTCTCGCAGGAGAAGTCCGATGCTTCCTCTCGTGTGTCCGGGGAGCGAGACAGCCTCCGCAGTAATCGATCCCAGTGGAAAGAGATCTCCTTCCTTCAGATCATGAAAGATAAGGTCAAATGAGCCGTTTCTCAATTGTTCCGGCAGTACTGCCTTTGTATTCTGCACAATTTCCGGCAAAAGGGTTTGGCTCTTTTCATACACTTGGCGCTCTTGTGCGTTCAGATACACTTCCCCGAATTGCCAGCTCCCATAAGAATGGTCAAAATGGCCATGGCTGAGAACAACCGTGAGCGGTAAATCCGTTATTTCCTTAACATACTGCTTCAGGTCGCATGTGCCTGTCATAGTATCGAACAAAAGCGAGTGCTCTTCCCCAATTACCAAAGTGCATGCATTTCCGACAGAGTCACCGATCTGAATGACATGCTCCGTTAATTGTCGATGCTCCAGCTTAGGCGTCTTTATCATCACAGCTTACTCCCAAAATGAAAACAGAATCAACATTCCGCAGACAGCCTTGACAGCGTCAGGCCGTCTTAAGGAAGCTCACACTGAAAGGATCTCCGTATAAACCCGCTTTCCGGCCTTCTCCTCCGATTTCATAAGTGAGATCTTCTTTACCATCATCTCTCCCACAGGCGCTTTCACGTTCCGATATGCGCCCGTGGATTTTCGGATGATTGTAATGTGCGGGACAAATTTCTTGGTATCATATTTGATGCCGGATCGGTCCAGTGCATCCCTCACGGTTTTCACCGCGGCAGAAAGCCCCTGGTTTCCTTTCATGCCGATATAGATGAGGTCGCCAAAGGATCCAAGCTCTGAGAAGGAGAGGCGGAAGGGTTTATAGGAAATGCCGGACAACGCTTCCTTTACCATGGCAGTATGATCTGTCTCACCAATAAACGCAAGCGTCAGATGAAGATTCTGTTTTGGAACATAGGAGCCCTTAACGCCGGCTGTCTTCATCTCGTGCATCGTCTCAATAATCTGATTCTTCATTTCATCGGATAAATCAATCGATATAAATAAACGCATTTCTTCTTTCCCCCATGGGACAACACAAGTAATCCAGAATGATTCACGCTTCGTTGAAACATAAGTTAAAAAAAAGAATCACTTGATGTGATTCCTTTTCCTAAAATGAAGAGCAGGGGAAGAGGGAGTCGAACCCCCATTGACGGTTTTGGAGACCGCTCTCCTACCATTAGAGGATTCCCCTACGCAGGCGATTGTCATCGCCGACTTTGCTATTATAGCGCAATGCGTATTGCTCGTCAATTGGAAAATGATGCTTTCTGCCCCACCAGCATAGACAGCCCAATGCGCTTCTTCTGCACATCGACGCTGACGACCTGCACCTCCACGATGTCGCCCACCTTCACAACATCCAGGGGATGCTTGACGAATTTCTTTGAGGACATTCTGGAAATGTGCACAAGCCCGTCCTGATGAACGCCAATATCAACAAACGCTCCAAAGTCGACGATATTCCGGACCGTCCCCTTCAGTACCATCCCCTCTTTGAGATCCTTCAGGTCCAGTACATCGCTGCGGAGGATCGGCAGCGGCATATCCTGCCGGGGATCACGCCCGGGCTGGCCGAGCTCTTTCACGATGTCCCGAAGTGTGGGCTCGCCAATGCCAAGCTCCTCAGCCATTGCTTTGAAATTGCTGACCTTCACCGCTGCGCCGCCGGTCCTGAGCTGCTCCGCATCCATGCCAAGCTTCGAGAGCAGCTCCCCGGCTGCTTTATAGGATTCCGGGTGCACGGCAGTGGCATCCAGAGGGTTCTTGCCGCCCCGGATGCGCAGGAAACCGGCGCATTGCTCAAATGCCTTGGGACCGAGCTTGGACACCTTCAGGAGCTGCGTGCGCTCTGTAAAAAGGCCGTTGGCCTCTCGATACGCGACAATATTCGTCGCAACCGCCTTCGAGATCCCGGAGACGTACATGAGCAGC
>CADCQE010000035.1 GCA_902803505.1 uncultured Lachnospiraceae bacterium
AGGCCTTATCTGCAATCAGAACCTGTCTCATTCATGCAAGCATGATGAGCCAGAACCTGATTGCAGATTGGCCGTGAATAGTAACCTCCAAGAATCAAGTTGCTCTTTTCACTTGAATGCGGTATTATATATGCGTCTAACTGTCCTTACGGGGACTAAGAGGTATGCAATGAGTGATATAGAGAACAAGAATACAGAAGTAATCCGTGTGACGATGTTCCCATCGCTCACTGTCAGCGACGGGACGCTGACCATGACAGAGCAGGAGATCCGCTCCGACATGGTTGTGAAGCTGTTCAGCTATCTCGTCTTTAATCATAAGAAGAATTGCAGCGCCCAGGAACTGACTTCTGTGCTTTGGGCAGATGATGAGAGTGCGAATCCTTCCGGTGCGCTGAAGAATCTGGCCTACCGGCTTCGGACCATCCTGAAGCGGATGTGGCCGGCAAAGGACTTTATTCTCACCGGAAAGAGCAGCTACCGCTGGAATCCGGAAGTCCCGCTCTCTATTGACGTCGAAGAATTTGTGTCCGAGATCAGGCGGGGAGAGCACTCCGAAGAGATCAACACCCGGATCCGGCATTTTTCGAGAGCATTTGCATTATACAAGGGGAAATTCCTCAGGGAATTTGAGACTGAGGCCTGGGTCATGCCCAAGTCGGCACAGTACGAGAGCAGTTACCTCGCTCTCGCGCGGGAACTCTCCGAGCTCCTGGAGAAAGCAGGCCGCTATGAGGAAATGACGCAGGTGGCACAAGCTGCCCTGGAGATCCAGCCCTATGACGAGAAGCTCCACACCGCCCTGATCCGCGCATTGCTGGCCCAGAACCGTCAGGACGAGGCGGAGGATCACTACCGCCTGACCGAGAAGCTCCTCTATGACAATCTGGGCATAGGGCTGTCCGATGAACTGAAGAATCTGTTCTCCGCCGTTATGGAGCGGGAGCATTCCATGGAGACGGACCTCGCTGTCATCCAGAAGGAGCTCCACGAAGCCGCGCACGCAAAGGGCGCATACCGGTGCGAATACGGAGTCTTTAAGAAGATCTACGAGCTGGAGGCCCGCCGGGTTGCCCGGATGGGAATGACCATATACCTCTCGCTTCTGACCCTCTACATGAACAATTCTCCGAATAATACGGAGGGAGAGGACCGCGAGGTGATGGAGCTGGCGATGGTCCAGATGCTGGACGTGGCACTGGAGTCGCTGAGAGCAGGCGACGTATTGACGCGCTACAGCCCCAATCAGTACCTCATCATGCTGCCGGCCTGTCCCTATGAGAATGCCAAGACCGTGATGGAGCGGATCATTTCCAACTTCGAGAAGTTCCGCCGCAGGGTCAGAGTGCAGGTGCAGTATTCTCTTAAGGAAATGGAGACAACGCCGGAGGGTTCCCATGGCAATCCGCTTTACAGCCCTTCCGCGCTCAGGATCCTGGTTGACAGCCTGGATCCCGTAAAAAAAGTATTAAAGGGAACAATCGTGGGTGTGGCCCTTGCCGGGCGCTATTCATTCGGCGGGACCAGTGAATTCATGCATCTCGTCGAGGAACTCCTCAACCGGATCGGCAAGCCGCAGCCGGGGAGACTCTCCAGAAGCTTTGCCCACGATGAAAAATATGTCAGCTACAAAGCATCGCCGGAGATTGTCCGGACCGTGGAGGATGTCGAGCAGGAGCACGGATTACTTGCGACCTATGACGCAGAGTTCCGCTCCCGCTCTTACAGCACCTGGCAAGGTCTGCTCTACGGGGAAGGCTACAAGGGAACAGCGTTTGCAAGTGAACTGGAACTCGTGAACCTCATCTGCAAGGCAGGAGAGGAAGCCCGGAGGTAAAAATGAAGAAGAAGACGTCCTTTTTGATTGATATCATGGATACCCAGAATCACACATGGCAAGGGAAGATCTATTGGGTTCAGGAGAAGAAGACCATTACGTTTCGCAGCGCATTGGAGCTGATGCAGCTTCTGAGCTCTGCGGTCACTCCGGAAGAAGCTCATCAGATTGAGGAGGCAGCGGAATCCGCAGGGAAAGTGGAGCAGATCGTCTGATCCTTTTCAGAATGCTTCCTTTTTTGTCAACCAAAGAAATGGATTGACAAAGATTTCTTTATACAGCAAACTACGTAAGCAGATTGACAAATACATAGCTGTCAATCCGGAGATAAGTTCTGAAGGCAGGGGAGGCCATTATGAACGGAAAAGCATACATCAGAAGTTTTCTTGCAGGCATGATCGCCGTAGTTCTCTTCATCAGCAGTCCGATCGCAGCGACAAGTCTCGTCTTCGCGGAAGAGAGCAGCGCTGTATCCGACGTCGCTGGTGAATCCGTCGAGAGCGAGGATCTTGCCTCCGAGGAACAGGCAGAGAGCAATGCAGAGAGCAAGGCAGAGAGCAAGGCAGATTCTCAAGAGTCAGCTCCTCAGGAAGAGCTGACACAGGAAGAGTCGACACAGGAAGAAGCGCCTCTGGAGGAAGAGCTTCAGGAAGAAATTCAGGAAGAGACTCAGGAAGAAGCACTCCAGGAGGAGGCACCTCAGGGAGAGGCTCCTCAGGAGGAACAGTCACAGGAACAGCAGGAAGCGGTTTCTGCCGCCGAGAGCGCCTATGAGGAGGCCCCCCAGTTTGTGAGCAGCACTGCGGAAGAAGCACCTGCGCCTGAGTCCCTGCCACCGACATCGGATGCCGCCGCTTCCCAGGCGGAGAGCGCCAGCTCCTCGGCCGAATCCGCAGTGGAGTCTATTGCCACTGTTGTGGAGCTTGTCGGCGCACCGCTCGCACTGAATATGAAATATGATCAGAGCAGTGCCCCGACCGCAGTGCTCACTTCGGATCCGCATATTTATCTTCTGTTAAAGAAGAAGGAGACCCCGACTCCGACTCCGACGCCGAGCCCTTCTCCGAACCCGATCGAGCAGATCGAGTATGTAATTAAACTGACATATGACAAAACGCAGCAGCAGCTGCAGGCTGAATTGGCGGACATCGTGGTCGGTGATTATGACGTCTTCTATTACACTGCCGCTTACGGAAAGTCTCAGGCCTGCGACCAGGCAGCCGGGACGAATCCCCGTGAAGGCAAGATCACAAATGACTTTGTGCCGATTACTGTCGGGACAGCCTTCCTTGGTGGCGCCCTGGTCTTAATGGATGCTCCGCAGCAGATCACGGTCAACGGCGGGCCGACCAGTACACTGGGGACCCTCAGCTATGTCGGGAAGCCCGTTCCGGTCAGCGTCCACAAGAACATCAGCGGTACTGCCAGCGAGACGGCGCATTTTTATTTCAACCTCTACAGCTCTGACAGCAGCTATGCCACGAATACTTTTGTCGCGACGGGGCAGACCACAGGCACAATCACAAACACTGCCGGGCAGCAGGTGAAGCTGGCCGACCTGATCTTCCTGGACATAGGCGATTATTATTTCTCCATTCAGGAGGACAGCACAAAGGAAACGGTCGATTATTACACCTATGACACTGCTGTCCGCAAGCTGCACTATTCCATCGGTGCGGGGACGAACGGCTCCCTCGTCATCCAGAATGAGGAGCGCGCCGGAGAGCAGTCACTCCTTGTGAACTCAGATGCGGCATCTCCCGGTTCGCTGACCTTCAACGGACACAATATGAAGGTGAAGGATGCTGCGGAGGCGGCGAAGTACAGCTATTCCCTCTACGGCCCCTATGACAGCGAGGCCGAAGCGCTGCCGGCAGATGCCTCCTACAAGCAGGAGAAGCTGCTCAAGGGACCGGTCTCCCTCACACAGAGCGGGACAGATTTTTCCTATTCGCTGAAAGCAGACCAGCCTCTGGTGGAAGGCAAATTCTATGCTCTCACGCAGTCTTACAACGGCGTGATCAGCAGGGATTACATTGCGGTGATTGCCCCGCATGTTTCCACTGCCGGGGTTTCCTGGGATCTCAAGCAGAGCGGCGCGGTTGTCACCAATACATATCTGTTTAAACCGGCGACCCAGACCATAACGATCAAGAAGAAGGTGAACGGAACTTCAAAGACGTCCCATACCTTCACATTTGTTCTGAAGAATAAGAACAAATCGACAGTAGGCTCAACGAGTGTCAAGGGTGCGGGCACGAAGACAATGACGCTTCGCTTCTCATCACCGGGCACCTACACCTACTATTTGTCAGAGTCGAAGGGAACGGTCTCCGGCTACACTTACGACACAAAAGAGCATAAGATCGTCTTTACTGTCACGGACGGCGGGAAGGGCAACTTGAACTTCAAGGATACCGTAGATGATGCACAGGTAAGCGCCCCGACGGTGACATTTACGAATTCGTATAGTGTGCCGATCAAGTTCTACCTGATCAATTCCTCGAAGAAGTATCTGACTGACGGAAGACTCCGCGTCACGAACTCGGCGGGCAAGACAGTCGGCAAGGCCTGGACTACGACGAACAAATACCACGAGATTGATTTCACTGCAGACGGCAAATACACGCTGACTGAAGTTACCGCTCCGGAAGACTATGTGAAGGCCAGTCCCATCACCTTTACCATTGAAAATGGTAAGATTAAGGGCAGCAGCTCGGGCAGCACCAGGACAGTGATCATGACGAACACGCTTGCCACCGGTCCGTTCTCCTTCACAAAAGTGAGTGCCGAGTCCGGTAAGGGAGTGGGCGGAGCAACTTACGCGCTCTACCGCATCAAGGCGAGCAAGGGCACCAGTGCTTATAAGACAGCAGCTTCGCACCTGTCCAGCGGCAAGATCGTCTGGAGCGAGCTCGGCGGCGTCGCGACGCAGAC
>CADCQE010000036.1 GCA_902803505.1 uncultured Lachnospiraceae bacterium
AAAGGGAATATATCTGCCCTTGTGCTCCTCCATGCCGTGAATGCACATAACGACGGCCTTGGGCTGCGGAACCTCAAACACATGAAGGTGCAGTTCATATCCGTCCGTGCTTTTTAATACCTTTTCGACATAACTCATCGCTCTTTCTCCTTTGGAAATGTATTCCTTATGAATCGCTTAAGGAAAGCGATTCATAATCCTGCTTCGCAGGACACTTCCTTCGGAAGTGGGTGAGGACGAACTTGCATCACTTGATGTGATTCAAGTTCTATAGAACTTGAATCGCTTAAGGAAAGCAATTCACAAGGTATGATACTTGGGGTACTGTTCTTATTGTACCACGATAAATAGAATGATATTATACATATATGAGCTTGTTATATATGAAGAACCTGTTGGATGAGGCAGAGATACGATGCGAAAAAAGCTGACATTTACAACACGATATGTGCTAGTGTTTGGCCTCCTGATGATGATCGCCAATACGATCCTCGGGCTTGTCATCTTGCATCAGTCTGAATCAGCGATGAAAGCTCTTATCAACAAGAACATGTTGGACGTCGTCGAGACGGCAGCGGCGCTTCTGGACGGAGACACACTGGGCGCTCTGACTGAGGAAGACGTGGGAGGAAAAGTCTTTCGGGATATTGCCGGCAGGCTGATCGTCTTTCAGAATCATGAAGATGTGGCTTACATCTATGCGGTCAGGCAGGTCGATGATGAGAAATATATATTTACCGTTGATCCGGACCCCGTAGAACCCGGTGCATTTGGAGAAGAGGTCGTCATCACGAATGCCCTGGTTCAGGCCGGGAAGGGCATCCCGACAGTGGATTCTGAGACGATGGAGGACCGCTGGGGGAACTACTACAGTGCATACTGCCCGGTCTATGATTCAGCCGGCCGCGTCGCCGGAATTGTGGGAATTGATTTTGATGCGGCCTGGTATGATGCGAAGATCTGGCAGCATACCATCTCCATCGCGATCATAACACTCCTGTCTGTACTGACTTGCGGCATCATTGTGTTCACGATTGCACATAACGTCAGGAAGCGCTTCAAGGGACTGCACTCAGAATTATCCAGGCTCTCCTCCGGCATGGACCAGCTGGTGATCAGTGCCGGCGGAGTATCCGACAGCTCCGTTTTTGATGAGTCTGAGTCCTCTGAAGATGAGATTGAAAAGCTCTCCAGGAAGATACAGCTGCTGCAGAAGGATATGGCAGTCTATGAGCGCCTGCAGAGGGACCAGTATTACAGGGACGTGATCACAGGGATCCCGAATCTGGTCTTTATGAAGCAGTTTGCTGATGAGAAGATGGATCAGCTGCGGTCCGAACAGGTGACTCCGGCGATGATTTATTTCGATATCCGCTCAATGGTTTCGTATAATACCGAGTACGGGTACTCCAAGGGCGATGAATTATTGAAGCTGACCGCCAATACCATACTGGATGCCTTCCCCAAGGCCATGGTGGGACGCGGCGAAGGCGATCACTTCATAGTCATAGACGGGTATGACGATACCATTATGCAGAAAGCTCTGCAGGTCAATGATAAGATCAAGCACGAGGCTTTCGGGCAGACAACGGGGATTCAATGCGCCGTCGTTGAACTGCAGCCGGACATGAGAGCAGTCGACGGCATCCAGTGTGCCAGAAACACTTTGAAGAAGATCGGAGATGACCTGAATATCGTCTGCCGGCTGTATTCGCGGGAAGAAGACAGCGCCTATCTGACGAGCAGCTATATTGTCCAGCATTTTGATGAAGCGCTGCGCGATAGCTGGGTGAAGGTGTTCTACCAGCCCATAGTGAGATCCAGCACAAAGAAGGTGAGCACACTTGAGGCTCTGGCCAGATGGATCGATCCGGTCCAGGGCGTCATTTCGCCCGGTACGTTCATACCGGTATTGTCCAGATATCACCTTCTGCATAAACTGGATTTGTATATGGTGGAACAGATCTGCAAAGAATTTCGTGTGCGGGAAGAAGCGGGAATGTCCATGATTCCTGTGTCGGTGAATTTCTCTGCGCAGGACTTTGATTATATCGATGTGCCGGAAGCGCTGAATGCGCTGTTGGAGAAGTACAGGCTTCCAAGGAGCTGTATCATTATTGAGATCACGGAGCAGGATCTGGCAAAGGCGACGGATCACTTTATGGAGCAGCTCCGCAGGATCCATGAAAGCGGCTACAGCCTGTGGCTGGACGACTTTGGATCCGGCTACTCCTCACTGAATGTATTCAGCCAGTACCATGTGGACCGGATTAAATTCGATATGGATCTGGTGAGGCATCTGGATGACAACAACGGTGCGAACCGCATCATTATGAAGACAATCGTTAACATGTGCCGCCAGATGGGTATCCACACACTGGCAGAGGGCATTGAGACGGAAGAGCAGTTCCAGTTCCTGAAAGAGATAGACTGTGAGCTGGTGCAGGGATTCTATTTCTTCCGGCCGGAGCCGGTGGAAGCGGCACTTACTGTTATCCGGGATTCCGGGCAGATGCCCGAAGAGACTCTGGAAGAACGCCGCAAGATGAGTGACGCCTGGATTGCAAAAGGGAGAGATGCAGAAGGCTGATTTGGAAGGAAACGGCGGGGACAGTTCTCCTGACCCTCTATTTCCGCCCCTTCAGCTCCTTCTTCCGCTCGTACATCATCAGATCGGCCCGCTCGAAGACGACGTGCAGATACTTGTCTCCGGGCATAAGGACAGAAACGCCGATCGCGATTACTACACCGCCTTTTTTGAGATTGTCCTCTATCTGCTGATTCAGCTTATTCAGGATGTCATCCTTCGCGTAAAAATCAGCTTTCTCAAGAAGAACCACGAACTCATCCCCGCCGATCCTGAAGACAGGGCTGTGAGCGAAGGAGCTGCAGATCATAGCGCAGGCTTCTTTGATCAGCTGATCTCCCGCCAGGTGTCCCTGAGCGTCATTGACCTGCTTCAGGTTATTAATGTCACATACCGCGACTCCCACGTCTACAAGCTCTTTCTCTTGAATTCTCCTGTCCAAAGCGGCTTCATACTCAGAGTAAGCATACTTGTTCTTGACACCCGTGAGGGCGTCTGTGTTCGCCATGTTCCGGAAAGCCCTGCTGTTCTTCTTCTCGGCTTCGAGCTTTTCTGTAGAATTCTTTTTCATCAGCAGGAGAAGGACGGTAGCCAGAAGCAGCACGGAAATGAGGGTTGCCGCAATCTGCTGTCTGTCTGTACTGAGATTGCATTCACTGATTCCGCGAATCTGCTCATCAATCATACTCTCCCGGACCAACATGACCAGAACCCATTTTGTATCCGAAATCGGGACATAGCAGAGCATCTCCTCTGTCCCGTCGGCATCGAAGGTCAGGCAGCCTCCCGTTTTATCGGTAAAATGTGCCTTGAATTCATTCCACTCATCTTCAGGAAGGACCTTCTTCATCTCAGAGAGAATATTCTTTTTTGAGACCGTTGCGCCCAGAGCTGTATTGGAGAGGTTCTCCCCGTTTTCATAGTACAGGCCGAAGCTGGTGCCGCTGCTGTCGTTCAGGCCCAGGAGCTCGACGATGTCCTCGATATCGATCTGGACGAAGCAGGCCTTGAAGGGCTTGCCAAGAAGGGTAAGGCCGTCTGCCGGGATGGCCAGACACAGCTGCTTGGAGGAACCATAGAGAAAGACCGTGCGCACAACACGGCTGTTCAGTTTGTCATCGGATAAGAATTCGTGCCTGCTACCTCCGGTGTAGGTGGTGTACTGCGTGTAGACAATGTTGTCTTCATCCACGAGCGCAAAGCGGTCAAGGGAGAGCAGGGTCTGTATCGTCCCGATCCTTGTCCGCAGCTCCTCCTGAGAAGAGATCTCCTCAACTCTCAGGATGTACAGAGCCTTCTCCATCTGCTCAAAGTTATTATTGATCAGATTGGCAAATGTCTTAGAACTGTGATCCGCCATCTCTTCGAGATAGAGGGAATTCACTGCAGAGATCGCCTCGGCAGTTGCGATGGAGGTTCGCTTCGATGCCCACAAAGTGGTGCCGATGATGATGATCATGACAAGAATGCTGCCGATGACCGTGGTCAGAACAAAAGATTTTTTCATGATCCGATTCTCCCTCAGGCGGCATCTCCGTAGAGCCGCTCCAGCATCATTTCCGCATCTGCCTGGTAGACAAGGGTGGTCTTCTCCTCAGTCTTTTCCGGATAAAGGTCTCCCGGCAGATTCTGATCGGCGATCTTCACGGCTACCTGCAGCGTGTCAAATCCGATGGAATAACAGTCCTGCACCCCGAGGCAGTAGATCACGCCGTCCCTGAGATAATGCAGTGCTTCACGGTCGTGGTCCATTCCTACAATGACGGTGCTGCTCCCTGCTTCAAGAACCGCTCTGGCAGCTCCGACCGGATTGCTCATATTGCAGCAGATGATGCCGTCGAGATCAGGATGAGCTTCCAGAATCTTCAGCGTGAGGTCGTGGGCCAGTTCAATGGAGTCCATGTCATATTCCACTGCAGCAAGCTCCATGCCGCTGTAGGCGGAGATCGTATCTATGGCGCCCCGCGCCCGATCCTCATGACAGGGAGCTCCCTGGTTCCCCACAAGGACCGCCACCTTTCCCTTATAATGAAGCTTCCTGCACAATGCTTCCGTGAGCTCGGCCCCGTCTTCATAATTATGAGTGTTGCCGACGTAAGCAATTCTTTTGCAGCCCTCCGCCGCATCAGAGCTGGAAAAGGTCATGACCTTCAGCCCGGAATCGACCATCTCGTCAAGGATGGGAGAGATCTGCTCTTCGTCAGCTACGTCGACGCCAATGACATCGTAGTCCTTCTCTCCGGCAGTCAACAGCCTTTTGATCTGGTCGGCAGCAGAGGCTGTGTCAGGGGCCATATATTCGTAGGTAATGGTCACTCCGCGCGCAAGATATTGTCTCTGTGCTTCCTCCATGCCGAGAGCTACCGCATCCCACCAGGAATGGACAGTCTTATACGTAAAATAAAAGTTGTAATGATCCTTCTTGGGCTCGTAATCATCCAACACATGGTCAAAATGAACGGCATCCCGGATGGCTGCTCCCGCATCTTCAGCGGAAGACTCAGCGGAGGATACACAGACGGATTCTGCTGATAAGCTTTCCGAAGACACATTTTCTGCAGAGACAGTGGAAGAGAACAGCGCGCTGCAGGCAATCATGGAAATAACGATCTTCGAGAATGCTGTTGTATTTTTAAAGAAGTAAGGAAACTGCATGGTCAGGCTCTCCCTCCCCGGGCAATTCGTTTTGTCGAGGCGTTTTCGTAATGCCGATATACTATTGAACCTAAGTATACTAGTTAACCTTAGTAATTGCCGAAGGCAATTGCTTAGATTAACTGCATATAGGGAAAACGAAAGGTTCTGCGCAGCA
>CADCQE010000037.1 GCA_902803505.1 uncultured Lachnospiraceae bacterium
ATTCACGGCCAATCTGCAATCAGGTTCTGGCTCATCATGCTTGCATGAATGAGACAGGTTCTGATTGCAGATAAGGCCTGTGAAGCATGAACCTCCCCCTACAGCCTCAGACATAAGCAGCTTTCGCTGCGACATACGTGCGAAGCACGGATGGTCTGTGGCCTGTAGCGGGAGGGTCCGTGAATAGTAACCAAAGAATGTTTCACGTGAAACAATAGCGTTGCTTTTCGAAGAGTGATTCAGTATAATGCAAATATCTGTTCATCTTGCAATTATAGTGGAGGGTACGCTTTTGGGCAGGGATCACAAGTTTCGGGATGTCTTATTAACTTCTTCCATTGCAGCGGGCTCTATGTATGTGTTCAATAAGATCTATGGTGCACATGCAGTGAATCGCCATAAGCTGCAGGCTCTGGCAAAGAACTTCTTTAATTGGAAGGGACTCAATGTATATTATGAGACGAAAGGCTCCGGCAGCCCGCTGATTCTACTCCATGCCCTTCATCCGGCGGCTTCTGCTTATGAGTGGAATCTTGTGATTGACCAGCTGTCTCAGTCCCATACAGTCTATGTGCTTGATTTTCCGGGATGCGGTCGCTCTGACAAGCCCAACACCTTATATACAAACTTCTATTATGTACAGTTTCTCCGCGACTTTATACGCGGACTGAATCTTCAGGGAGCAGTGGTCTGTGTCTCCAATCTCACTTCGGCAGTCGCTGTTTCGGCTGCGGTATATGAGCCCGAGCTGATCAGCCGAATTATACTGGTGAATCCTCCGTCTCTGCGCTCCTTGGCAGAAGTTCCGGATTCGCTTTCGAAAGGCCTTTGCCGCATTTTGTGTCTTCCCTTAATCGGAACATTCATTTACAACATTCTGGCCAGCAGACCTCAGATTGATATGTATTTCTCTGAGAAATATTTTTACAATCCTTTTCATGACACAGATGACCTGGTTGACACCTATTTTGAGAGTGCTCATCTCAAGGATGGATGCGGACGCTATTTTGCAGCAAGTATGATTGGTAAATATCTGAATTGTCATCTTGGTTATGTCCTGACAAAGCTCTCTGTCCCGATTAAAATCATTGAGGGAAGCTCTACGGATAATGCTGAACTTGTATTGTTTGAATGGAAGCAGGCGGTCTCCGGAATTGAAACAGCAATGATCGAACATACTAAGCAGCTTCCCATGCTTGAAGAACCGGAGAAGACGGCGGAAGAGATTCTTAAGTTTTGTAGGGGGAAATAGGTCAAAGGGTTGAGCTTAAAAACAGTCCCCTTTGACCCACATCAGCTCAGCGGCTCTTTGGAAGGCAGCCCGGCTTTTCTCGGATAAATTCGAGGAGTGCCGGTTTTTTTTCGAATGATTACGATCGTTCTTCCCATCTCATATAAAGTATACTGCCTGATCTGAGGCGTATCTCCACCGAGCTTTTGAATGGCCGTTTTTGCACTGTCGAGTTCTTCTTCGATATCTCCGGATTTGTATGCAGCGAAGACCCCTCCTTTTTTAACGAAGGGAAGGCAATATTCCGAGAGAGTGCTGAGATTCGCGACAGCCCTTGAGACACACAGATCGAATTGCTCTCTGTACGCTGCATCTCTCGCCAGATCTTCTGCCCGGCAGTGTTTTGCCTGTGCGCCTTCCAGATGCAGCGCTTCGATCACTTCTGAAACAAATCCCATCTTCTTTCCGACAGAATCAATCATTGTAATCTGCAGCTTGGGGTACAGGATTTTCAGAGGTATCCCGGGGAACCCGGCTCCGGAGCCAATATCGATCACTTTGGCAGGACCGCCAAGATCAATCACCCGTCCGAGCATCAGGCTGTCCGCAAAATGCTTTTCCAGGGCATCGCGGAATTCGACGATCCGGGTGAGATTCATGGTCTTATTCTTCTCAATAAGCAGCTCATAATAATGGTTCAGTTGTTCGGCTTGCCGGCTCGAGCAATCTATGCCCAGGGAGCTGAGTTCTTCTTCTATGATGCGGGAATGGTCTGTTGACATCGGGTTGTATTCCTTTTATATGTGTGAGGTGATGGAAGAAGCACAGGCCGCAGACCATCCGTGCTTCGCACGTATGTCGCAGCGAAAGCTGCTTATGTCTGAGGCTGTAGGGGAATGTTCCTGCTTCACAGGCCTTATCTGCAATCAGAACCTGTCTCATTCATGCAAGCATGATGAGCCAGAATCTGATTGCAGATTGGCTGCAAATAGTAACAAGTAACATACAAAAACTGTCCTTTCTGACAGTGCCGCCTTTTACTTGCGAAGATATACCAGCAGGACGGAGATGTCGGCCGGACTGACTCCGGCGATTCTTGCGGCCTGACCGATACTGGAGGGACGAACTTCTTTTAGTTTTTGTCTCGCTTCAAGCCGCAGGGAGGGAACCTCGTCGTAATTCAAGCTCTCTGGTATCCGCAGGATTTCCATTTTCTCAAATTGTGCGACTTGTCTGCGCTGCCTCTCGATATATCCGGCGTATTTGATTTCGATATTGACCTGTTCCTGTACATCGTTTGGAAGAGAGGGTCTATCGGGATCGATGGGAGCCAGGCTCTGGTAACTGAGTTCAGGCCTGCGGATCAGATCCACAAGTGCAGCTCCGGATTCAATGGGTGTGCTTCCGTATTCAGCAAGCAGTGATTGAACCGCCTCTCCGGTTCCGACATGTACGCTATTGATTCTTTTTATTTCTGCTTCAATGGATTCTGCTTTCTTATTCGTGCGCTCCATATCTTCTGCGCTCACCAATCCAACTTGGAAGCCGTATTTGCGAAGCCTCAGATCTGCGTTGTCCTGTCTGAGCAGCAGGCGGTACTCAGCCCGGCTCGTCATCATCCGATATGGTTCGAAGTTCTCTTTCGTCACCAAGTCGTCGATCAATACACCGATATATGCTTCGGAGCGCAGCAGTACAATCGGTTCCTTTCCGCGTACATATTGCGCTGCGTTGATTCCGGCAATGAGTCCCTGGGCCGCTGCCTCTTCGTAACCGGAGCTCCCATTGAACTGTCCGCCCGAGAACAGCCCGCGAATGTTCTGAAATTCCAGGGTGCTCTTCAGCTGGAGAGGTGCGAGGCAGTCGTATTCGATTGCATAGGCGCATCTCACGATCCTGGCATTTTCAAGTCCGGGAACGCTTCTGTACATTGCAAACTGGACGTCCTCCGGCATGGAGCTGGACATCCCGTCAATGTACATTTCATTCGTATAATTTCCCTCCGGCTCAATGAAAACCTGGTGCCGGTCTTTCTCGGGAAATTTCATTACCTTGTCTTCGATCGATGGACAGTAGCGCGGCCCTGTGGCGTGAATCACACCGCCGTAAAGGGGGGATCGATCAATGTTCTCCCTTATGATGCGGTGGGTCTCCGAATTCGTGTAAGTGAGGTAGCAGGATCTCTGCGGGATTTGTATGCTTTCCGGATCCGTCGAAAAGGAGAAGGGGATGACAGGTTCGTCTCCTTTTTGCTCCGTACATTTTGAATAATCAATAGACCGGCCGTCTATCCTTGCCGGAGTCCCCGTCTTAAAGCGCACAAGGGAAATACCGTGGCTCTCCAGTGATGCTGAGAGATGATTAGCAGGCATCAGGCCGTTTGGTCCGGTGTAGTTACTGACATCTCCATAGATGCAGCGGGCTTTCAGATAGACTCCGGTGCAAAGCACTACGGCTTTGGCATAGTAAGCTGCTCCGGAAATGGTGCGAATACCGCGGATTGTATCGATTCTTCCGCTATGTTCCTGATTCGGTTTATCTGTCCGGGAGAATGACTCGGAATCTCTCCGCTGCAGTTCCGACTGCGCATGGTTTTCTTCTTCCGGAACGGAAGCATCCAAGAACTCCGCATCCTCCTGCAGATCAAAATCCGTCAGAAGCTCCGTGACTTCCTGCTGCCGGATCGTCAAATGCTCCTGCTGTTCCAGTACCTTCCGCATCGCAAGGGTATAGGCGGATTTGTCCGCCTGGGCGCGAAGGGAATGCACTGCCGGTCCTTTGGATTTATTCAGCATTTTCGACTGAATAAATGTCCTGTCGATCGTCTTGCCCATCTCACCGCCGAGGGCATCCAGTTCCCGGACAAGATGGCCCTTTGAACTTCCCCCAATGTTGGGATTGCACGGCATAAGTGCAATTGATTCAACACTTACCGTAAACAGAATTGTTTCCAGCCCAAGACGAGCACAGGACAGGGCAGCCTCACAGCCGGCATGTCCTGCCCCAACAACAACTACATCATAGGTTTCTGAGATTGTATGTCGATCTTGTCCTTCCTTCATAGGTGCTCAGTCATTCCTCATTGTATTCTTCGTCATAGCGGTCATACTCATACTCTTCCTCATCATACCCGCCGTCGTAATCGTAATGATCCTCACCGTCATAATCCTCTTCGTCATAATCTTCCTCATCGTCATAATCTTCCTCATCGTAGCGGCGGGCCTCCTCCGCTGCGCGGTTATCGCGGTGGACCAGCTCCATTTCCTTTGTGGAAACCTGCTGTCCGGAGGATTGAGAGAGGTAAACCAGGTAAGCCACATCATCCTCATAATAAATCACGGCTTCGACAATGTCTGTAAACGGCACGTCGGTCAGGGTGTAAACGGAACCGTCTTCAAATCCAAGCAGCAAATGATAATGTCTCTCGCCTGCTTCATTTGTCGCCGTATAACTTGTGTCGTAATAGAGGATCCTCTCTTCCTTGTCGGCAAAGACATCTCCCTCTGTGAGAAGATTGCGGGAGTAAGAGTATTCTTCGTCTTCATAGGTATACATGGAGATCATGCGCACCTCCACGATTCCTTTGGACGTGCTGTTGATCAGCTTTACCTTGTAGACATTCTCCCCTTCCTGCTTTGTTCCGATTGTCTTTAAGTGATCGTCGGCCTGTGCAATCGGCGTCAGTGAGACAGGAATCGGTGTTGCTTTCGCGGCAGGGGGGGTTGCCATGATGATTGCGATGGGGGTCGGCGTTGGCGTCGGGGTCTGGGTAATGACCGGGGTTGGCGTCTGTGTCGGAATGGGGGTGCTGTTGCCCACGCCCGGCAGCTTCGCAGCCGCGCAGCCGGTCAGAACAAGCGCAATGCTTGCCGCCACTGTCCCATATAGTATTCTTCCGAAACCTCTGCCAAGCATAATTTGCCTTTTATTGTGGTTGATGAGTGCTTTGACGTTCTTCGCTCTTTTTGTTTATCGTCGCAAATGAAAAGATCTGCTGCGCAGAACCTCTCGTTTTCCTATATGCAGTTCCTCTAAGTATACTAGTTAACCTTAGTAATTGCCGAAGGCAATTGCTTAGATTAACTGCATATAGGGAAAACGAAAGGTTCTGCGCAGCA
>CADCQE010000038.1 GCA_902803505.1 uncultured Lachnospiraceae bacterium
GGACGGTACAGGGCTCGAACCTGCAACCCCTCACACGTGAAGCGAGTGCTCTCCCATTGAGCTAACCGTCCGAGAGAGATTATAGCACTGTGTTTTGGAAAAGGCAAGCATAATGTGTGTCCCTGTGGCCTGTAGTGGGAGTGGCCGTGAATCGTAACTCCCTGTGACTCATTGAAAAAGGAGGAACAAAGTAATGAAGGTAGCATTTGGATCGGACCACGCAGGCATTGAATTGAAGCTTTTCTTAATGGATTATCTCAAGTCCCGGGGATACGAGTGCATTGACTACGGAAACTATGACCCAAATGACCGCGGAGACGACTACCCTGTCCCGGGGCGGAAGGTGGCGGAGGCCATCCGCGCCGGCGAGGCCGAGAAGGGCGTGCTGATCTGCGGAACAGGACTTGGCATCTCCCTTGCGGCCAACAAAGTGCCCGGCATCCGGGCGGCCGTCTGCTCAGAGCCCTACACGGCGTCCATGTCCGTAATGCACAATAACTGCCAGATCCTGTCAATGGGAGCCCGCGTGGTGGGGAGAGGCCTGGCCCAGAAGATGGTGGACGCTTTCTTTGAGGCCTCTTTTGAGGGAGGGCGCCATCAGACCAGAGTAGACATGATCACCCAGATCGAGAAGGATTACGAGCGCTCATGACAGATTTGTCCTACGGTGACAAAAAGAAAGAAATGTAGCCCGTGCCGTTACATTTCTTTTTTTTTGCTTTTTTGAGAAACAGTAAGTTCTTAATATAATGGTCATTGACTTTGTGATACGGCAGGAGTGTGTTTCGTCATGGGCTTGTGGCAAACCAATTTGATTGCAATCGGGCTGTCGCTGGATGTGTTCGCCTATTGTCTTTACAAGGGCGCGATGGTTTCCGAGATTAATAAAAAAGAATTTGTGAAAATGGTTCTGATCTTCACGGGCTTCCAGGCCGGAATGCTGATCATAGGAAATGTGATCACATGGATTCCTGCGATCCACAAGGCGTATGCCTCTGCGAATCTCATCTGGATGTTCTTTGCTTCCCTCATGTTCTTCGGACTTGGCATTCTCATGATTGTGAAATCCTTTACCAAGAGGAAGAAGAAGATCAGCGAGCGGAAAGAAGATACTTATGACTATCGCGTCATCGTTCTGTGGGCATTTATCACATCACTGGATGCCCTGATTGCAGGAGTCGGCTTTGGCTTCCTGGGACTTGGGATCATCGGAGCGGCAATTCTCGTCGCAGCCATTACGGCCCTGAGCGCCGTGGTGGGTATGCTCTGCGGATACCGGCTGGGATGCGGCCCGATGAACAAATTTGTGACCGTCGGCGGATGCCTCGTGCTGATCGGGGGCGCAGATCTGCTGGTCAATTACCTGACCGCGGTTTGATATATAGAAACGACACAGGGGCTTAAGATTTGTACAGATTCCCTTTTGACTTAGGATAAGGAATGGAGGAAAAAAGATTTATGGCATCAATTGGGCACATTGCGGAGAGAAAGGCATTTGAGATTGCGATCCGGCAGGCAGTCAAATACGTCAAAAAGGACAGCGCGGACAAGGCCACACAGATGATGAAACTGGTAGACCTTGTCAAGAAGCTGATGGGCGGCACATTCTCAGATGAACAGTACGAGAAGGCGAAATGGCTGATCACCTCTCCCGAGAGCAAATGGTCCCGCTTCTTTGTCAAGGGGATTGACGAGATCAACGAGAATGTCCTCGTTGTGACGCTTCTCAACATGGGCTATGAGGCCTTCTTCCGCGGCACGAAGGCGGTGCGGAAGGCCCGCGAGGATTACGACTGCAACGTCCCGTGGCTGATCCTTCTCGACCCCACCAGCGCCTGCAACCTGCGCTGCACCGGCTGCTGGGCAGCTGAGTACGGCCACAAGCTGAATCTCACCTTTGACGAGATTGACAGCATCATCCGGCAGGCGAAGGAGCTCGGCATCCATTTCTTCATCCTCACCGGAGGCGAGCCCCTTGTCCGCAAGAAGGATGTCCTGGCCCTGGCGGAGAAGCACAACGACTGCGAGTTCCATATTTACACGAACGGCACTCTGATCGACGAGCCCTTCTGCAAGGAAGTGCAGCGCCTCGGGAACCTGAGCTTCGGCGTCTCCGTGGAGGGCTTCGAGGAGGTAAATGACAGCCGCCGCGGCGACGGTGTGTACCAGAAGGTCATGAACGCTTTCGATCTCATGCGGGAATACGGCCTGATCTTCGGCGCTTCCTGCTGCTACACAAGGGTGAACATCCCTACCCTCACAAGCGATGAATTTGTCACGATGCTGGAGGACAAGGGCTGCCGCTACGCGTGGTATTTCCATTATATGCCGGTCGGCAATGACGCCGACGTCTCCCTGCTGCCCACGATGGAGCAGAGAGAGTACATGCTCTACAGGGTCCGTGAGATCCGCAGTAAGCGCATGCTGTTCACGATGGATTTCCAGAATGACGGTGAGTTCGTCGGCGGCTGCATCGCCGGCGGGAGAAACTACTGCCATATCAACAGCAACGGCGACGTGGAGCCCTGCGTGTTCATCCATTACTCCAATATGAACATCCGCGAGCACAGCCTGATCGAGTGCCTGCAGCAGCCGCTGTTCCAGGAATACAGGAACCGCCAGCCCTTCAACAAGAACCTGCTCCGTCCCTGCCCGATGCTTGAGAATCCGCAGATGCTGCAGGAGATGGTGGAGCGCTCCGGTGCTCACTCGACGGATCTTAAGTCCCCGGAGAGCGTACAGCATCAGTGTGAAAAATGCTACCAGTACGCCGCCGACTGGGCGCCCAGAGCCGACCGCATCTGGTCCCAGCAGCCCCATCCGGAGAAGCGCTACGAGAATTATAAGAACTGGAGACCGAAGACTGATCCGAAGGATTATTACTCCAACGAGGACAGCCTCACTCCTGAGGACAGAGAAGACGACGCAAAGTATGCGGAGATCATGGCCAGGTGGGCCGCGGAGCATCCGGCGGCACCGGACAATGGAATCGTTTCTGCCGAGCCGATTGAGTAAGAAGAATGAGCGGTGGGACATATGTCCCACCGCTCATTCTTTTTTCGTTACTCCTCACGGCCCCTCACGCTACAGGCCTTATCTGCAATCAGGATCTGTCTCATTCATGCAAGCATGATGAGCCGGAACCTGATTGCAGATTGGCCGCAAATAGAATCTTTTTATTTTCATTTTGTGACAAGATCGAGAACAGAGTGGGAGAGGAGATACTTATAGGAAGCGGCGATCTCCTCGGCGCTGGTCTCCTCGTCCGACAGAAGCCAGTCCCGTATGGTGTTGACGAGGCCGTATGTGTAATACGTCGCAACGACTTTCTCCGTCAGGAAGGTGTACTGCTTGTCCGCCCGGATGCCAAAGCGTTCGATCAGGTTCAGGAAGGTGTTGAAGATGTAGCGGGTCAGGAGCTGCTCGAAGGAGTTGGGTCCCGGTTCCATCTGGCAGGCTCTCCTGTAGAACTTCCTGTCCTTATCGAGACAGCGGCAGAACATAACAATCGCATCAAGTTCCATGCCATTTGCGAGCAGCAGGTCAACACTGTCCGTCACGTCTACCTTGAAGATCCACTCGAGCACTTCGTATTTATCCTGGAAATGCTTATAAAATGTGGGGCGGATGAGTCCCGCTTCGTTCGTGATCATTTTGATCGTGATCCGGTCGAAGGAAGTGGTCAGCATCAGTTCGTGAAAACAGTCTGCCAGTAATTCTTTTGTGAGATCCCGTTTATTTTCCATGGTTTTTTGAGTATACCACGATTTGAGAGGGCAGGCGAGCGATTCGGGGGATTTACAAAAGGGTTTTATACTTTTTTTAGGATGTAACAGTTTAGTAATATTTTGTAAACTTTCCTTGAAAAATTTGTTACAAGATGATACAATATCCACCGACGGTGAACGTATCTGCGCGCATATGCGGCGCAGTGAGAATAAAGTCAAGGAGAGATTTTTTATGAAGAAACAGGTAATCAGCATTCTGCTGGCGTCCATGATGGTGCTTGGTTCAGCATCTTTTGCGGCAGCGGATGAGCAGAGCAATCTGGAACAATACTTGCAGGAGCATAAAGAAGCACTCTCGAGCACGGAGGCCTCTCTTCAGGAGATGGCGACCCGCAGGGAGGCGATCCAGTCCGAGATCAGCACGATGAATGCCGATCTGGTCGACTTGATGGTGGAGATCAACCAGGCGGAGGACGATATCGTCAGTGCAAAGAGCCGCATTGAGGAGACGGCGAAGAGCATCAATGACACTGCCCAGAACCTGTCGGCGGCAGAGGCGGACAGGGACAGCCAGTACGAGGATATGAAGAAGCGCATCCAGTACATCTATGAGAACGGCGGAAGCACGGGCTGGGCCGTCATGGTGCTGGAGAGTGAGGATATCACCACCCTCCTCAACAAGGCGGAGTACGCGATGGAGATCGAGGAGACCGACCAGGCGGCTCTCGCGACATTGAAGAACACCGTTGAGGAAATCTCGACGCTGAAGACTTCTCTTGAGGAGAAGCAGGAGAAACAGAAAGAGCAGAAGAGCACACTGGAGGCCCAGAAGACTGCTCTCGATGAAGATAAGGTCACTTTGGACCAGCAGATCGAAGAAAAGAAAGCGGCGGACGCCGATTTCAGCTACCAGATCGAGGTGGCACAGGCCCAGGCGGATGAGCTCTCTGACATTATCCGCGGGGAGAATGAAAGAATCGCGGAGATCCAGGCGGAGAAGGAAGCGGCTGCCGCTGAGGCGGCACGCATCGCAGCCGAGGAAGCGGAGCGCGCGGAGCAGGAGCGCGAAGCAGCGATCAGGGAACAGGAAGAGGAGCATTCTTCTTATGAAGAGGAGTCCGCCGGCGAGGAGGAAGCATATACGGCCGGCGCTTCTGAGGAGGAGAGCTCTGATGAGGAGGACGAAGAGGACTCTGACGACGAAGAAAGCTCTTACGACGAGGACAGCTCGGATGAGGATGAGAGCGGCGACTCTTATGAAGAGGGTGAAGAGAGCGCTTATACGGCGGGAGACTACGACGAAGATTACGACGATTACGATGAGGACGATGACTCCTACGAAGGCAGCTCTGACGACGAAGAGTACGAATACTACGATTCGTATGAAGAAACTTCTTATGAAGCGGGCTACGACGGCTACGACGACGATTACGACGATTACGACGAATACGACGAGGACTATGACTCCTACGCGGAGAGGTCTTACGACGAGGATTCGTACGATGAGGACTCTTATGACGAGGACTCCTACGATGGGGATTCCTACTATGACGAGGACTCTGATGATGAAGATTACGATTCCTACGATGAGGA
>CADCQE010000039.1 GCA_902803505.1 uncultured Lachnospiraceae bacterium
TCATTGCGACATTTTTTAAAAAATGTCGCAATGAGAACCGTCCCCACTGCATCATTTTATGTCGCAAAAAGAACCGTCCCCGCCGCGTCATTTACTCCCGGTATCCTTCCGGGTTCTTCGACTGCCAGTTCCAGGCGCTGGCGCACATCTCTTCAATGCCCCGCTCTGCTTTCCAGCCCAGCAGCTTCTCCGCCTTCGAGGGATCCGAATAGCACTCCGCGATGTCGCCGGGACGCCGGGGATCGATGACATAGGGCAGCTCTTTCCCGCAGGCCTTGTTAAAAGCCTTGATGATGTCAAGCACGGAGTAGCCGACGCCCGTGCCGAGATTGAAGATGTTCACGCCGTCGAGGCGCTCCATTCCCTCGATCGCTTTGATGTGTCCGATGGCGAGATCCACCACATGGATGTAATCGCGGACACCGGTTCCGTCCGGTGTGGGATAGTCATTCCCGAAGACGTGCACCTTCTCGAGCTTGCCGCTGGCGACTTGTGCGACGTAGGGGAGAAGGTTGTTCGGGATGCCCTTCGGGTCTTCGCCGATCCTGCCGCTTGCGTGAGCGCCGATGGGATTGAAGTAGCGGAGCAGCATGATGTGCCATGATGGGTCGCTCTTCCACAGGTCCGTCAGAATGCGCTCCTGCATGGCTTTGGTGGCGCCGTAGGGATTCGTCGTGACACCCAGCGGGCACTCCTCCGTGATCGGGACGAAGGCCGGATCCCCATAGACAGTGGCGGAGCTGGAGAAGACCAGCTTCTTGCATCCGTGGGCGCGCATCACGTCACAGAGGGTGAGCGTGGACTCGAGGTTGTTGTGGTAGTATTCGATCGGCTTTCTGGTCGATTCCCCGACTGCCTTATATCCCGCGAAATGGATCACGGCGTCGATGCCTTCCCGGTCGAACAGGGCGGACAGTCCTTCCTTATCGAGGACGTCCAGCTCATAAAAGACCGGTCTCCTGCCGGTGATTTCTTCTATGCGGTCGACGACCATGGCTTTGGAATTGTAGAGATTGTCAGCGATGACTACATCGTATCCTGCCTGAAGCAGTTCCACAACTGTGTGGCTTCCGATGAAGCCCGTGCCGCCTGTCACTAAGATCTTCATGAGATATATCCTTTCTATCGTCCTTAACGAAAATATCCGCGATGCAGAAGCTTTCGCTTTTCCCTATATACAGTTCATCTGGCCGGCTGAAGGAGCTGCCGATAATATTGTTTCAAGAGAACAATGAATCAGGAAATGCGGTGAGCGCCTTCTCCGGCATCGACCACATAGAATTCTGCATCCAACCCGTATTTCTCTTTATAAATCTTCCCAAGCCTCTCGCAGAACGGTTCCACAGCGTCTGTCCGGACGATTGAGACCGTGCATCCGCCGAAGCCGCCTCCCGTGATGCGCGTCCCGATGACGCCGCTGATCTTTCTTCCCTCTTCAACCAAGACGTCAATCTCCGGGCAGCTCACTTCGTAGTCGTACTGCAGGGAATCATGGGACGCGTTCATGAGCTCGCCGAAGCGGTGAATGTCGCCGGATTTCAGTGCATCCACGGCTTCAATGGTGCGCGCATTTTCACAGACGGCGTGCATCGCTCTTCTAAGGAGCACAGGATCGTCGATGGCGGACTTGCGCGCCTCGAATTCCTCCGGGGTCAGACTGCCGAGGGAAGGAATCTCCTTCCCGCTTTTTTCCGCTGCCTGCAGGATGGACAGGGCTTTTTCGCACTCCGAGCGGCGCGTGTTGTAATCCGAGGAGGCGAGCTGGTGCTTGACCTTGCTGTTGGTGACCACGATCTTCGCGTCTTTGAGAAGAAGAGGGGCATAGGTGTATTCCAGTGTATTTGTATCCAGGAAAATGGCATTCGCCTCTTTCCCCATCGCGGAGGCGAACTGGTCCATGATGCCGCAGTTCATGCCTACGTAGATGTTCTCCGCCTGCTGGCCGCGGATCGCCAGGTCCACGCCGCTGACCTTCGGGAAGGCGAAGAGCTCCCGGAGCATGAGGCCGGTCAGTACCTCCAGGGAAGCAGAGGAGGAGAGGCCTGAGCCTGCAGGGATATTTCCGTAATAGAGAACGTCAAATCCGGAGGGGAGCCTGTCTCCCGCCTTGGCGAAAGCCCAGATCACGCCCTTGGGGTAATTCGTCCAGTCGTTTGCCCCCAAGGCCAGATCCTCCCGCGTGCCGGAGCCGTCCAGATGGAGGGCGGGGTCGTCAAGTGAGATCTCTGTCACCTCTGAACGGATGTTCATGGACGCAAAGCGGATCATGCGGTCTTCTCTCTTCCTGGCGGCGGCGTAAGAGCCGATCGTCAGCGCACAGGGGAAGACGTGCCCTCCGTTGTAATCGGTGTGCTCACCGATGAGGTTGACGCGCCCGGGCGCAAAGAAGATCCCGTCTGCCTTTCCGCCGTACAGCTGTGAGAATGTCTGCTCCAAATTGCCGATAAGTTCCTTTCCTTTCATCGTCACTCCTCCAAAATGTAAGATAGCCATTAACGAAATGATCTGCTATACAGAAGCTTTCGCTTTTCCTTATATGCAGTTAAACCGAGCAATTGCCTTCGGCAATTACTAAGGTCAACCAGTATGTTTGCACCTTAATGATCTGCTTTCTACTATGCACGAAAAGTGCAGGATGCTGCAATAGTCTTTTGTCGGAAAAATATGCAACTTTGATGCAGGAGAGGGCGCCTTCTTCCCGGGACGTAACATGCCGGGCTTTGGGAGAAGCCGCTCCCCCTCTGTGCTATTGACATCTCCCCCATTTCCTCTATTATAAAAATGTGGTCCGCATGAGAACCAGCTTTTGTGATACCGGTAAGAAATGAGAGGAAATCACTATGGATACAAAGCAAGAAAAGAAGCAATTCAGTCTGGTGGCTGCCGTGATCGCGCTGGCTCTGCTGGCTGCAGCCGTTGTGGCTGTCTTCTATCTGTGCGGGCTTGGGCGCGTTCCCCGCGTGAACCTGGAGAGCCGGCTGGATCTGCATCAGCTGCGCTCGGAAGCCCATCTCGAGGCGGACGATGCCGCCCCGCTTAAGGCCGGCGACCATATGATCGCCTCTGCAGCTCTTCCGGAGCCCGGCCCGGTGGAGAATGCGGTGCTCTGCCTGAAGGCGGAGAATTCTGTCGTCACCGCGAGTATCGGCGGCGAAGAGCGGGCTGTCTTCGGGGATCTCCGCTACCTCAGGGAGATGCAGGTGGGCGACATCTGTGCCCTGCTTCCGCTTAGGGAGGACGACTGGGGGAAGGAGCTCAAGCTGGATTATTACTGCGTTGAGGGAGAGGCGGAGCCGTATACGGGAGACGTGCTGATCCTGTCCGCAAAATACGCGGCGCTCTTCCCGCTGATCGGCCATGAGAGCAAGTTCGTCTTCTTTGTCTCTGTCGCGCTCGCCGGTGCGCTCCTCCTGCTCTACTCGATCATCAACGCGATCCGGGGCAGGAAAGCACTCGAGCACTTCCTGCTCTCCGTCTTTTTTCTCAGCGCAGCGGCCTATGTCCTTGGCCGGAGCGGTCTCCTTACCGTGCTTATCAGGAGGGAGCGCATCAGCTCGGCGGCCGGGATCATAGCGGCGTATCTCGTTCCTGCCGCATTCTTCGGGTATTACCGCTGCAGCTGCATGGAGAAAAAGAAGCTCAGGAAGAAGGTATATGGCATTCTTGCCGTCCTCTTTCTTGCCGCCTTCGGAGCGGCTGCTGTAGTTCATTTCATGCAGCGCACGCATTTTGCGGTATTTCTTCCCTATCTGCGCTATGCGGTCTGCGCCGCCGCGCTCTATGCCCTGTTCGCAGAGCTCTTTTGGGGCCCCTCCGCATTGGAAAATGATGATCTCAGCGCAAAGCTCGGGATCATCTGCGCATCCCTGCTGCTGCTTGCCGATCTTGCGAGGAGAAACCTCTACCGCCTGAGTGTGACCGCAGGCTTTGAGAAGTATTTTCCAAAGACGGATTATGCGGCGATTGGGATCCTGATTCTCTGTCTGTCCCTGATGATCCATCAGTATCTGAGGACCTCGGAGGCAAAGCGCAGGGAGGAGAGCGGGGAGCTCATGAAGCGCCTCTCCTATATGGATATCCTGGCGGGAATTCCCAACCGCCATTACTGCGACCGCAAGCTGACGGACCTGGGAAAGAGCAGCGGCTACCAGGCGGCACCGGTGGATTACACGCTCTTCTTTATGGACGTCAATTCCATTCGGGAAGTCAATGAGTCGAAGGGCTTCGAGGTCGGCGACGAGCTGCTCCGCTGCGTGGCCGAGGCTGTCTCGGACGCCATGCGCGGATGCGGGGCGGATGAGAGCGCAGGCAGGGTCATCACCCCGGACGAGGAGGCCAACCCCGAGACGAAGGACTGCTTTTTCGGCAGGTGGGGCGGCGATGAATTTATTGCCTGCACCTTCCGGAGCCAGGCCGATGCATTTGAGACGACGCTGATGAGCCGCATCGCGGCGATCAATATCGAGAAGAGAATTCCCGTGGACGTCTCCCTCTCCGTGGGAAGCTGTGATCTGACCAGCGGTTCCTATGACCGGGTGCTTGAGGCCCTGGTGAAAGCGGACCGCGCAATGTATGAGCGGAAGAGACAGTACCATGCCTCTCACGAGATTGAGATTGAAGTATAAGGGCGGACAGACGGCAGAATGCTTTCGCAGCATGGGGTTTTCGCGCTAGAATACGACGAAGGACGCTTCCTGTCAGCCGAAGCTATGAGTTCATGATAAAGGAGGAAATGATTTATGAAGAAACAGATTCTTTGTGCCGCAGTCCTGGCACTCACCCTCACTGCTTCCGGAGCAGCTGTCTGCATGGCGGACTCCGCTGCGGCATCTTCTGAGGAAGGGGCGGAGAGCACCCTGGTAGAAGCGGAGAGCGATGAGACTCCGGCAGAAGCGGATTCTTCCCCGGATTTCGATGCAATGAAATGGAGCGACTTTGCGATCTCAGTGGACGGGGACGTCTTGCAGTTCCCCATGCTCTATGCAGACTTTGAAGCTCTGGGGTATGAGCCTGAAGACGATGTGACGATCACGCTCCAGCCGATGCAGTACAGCTGGTTCTATTACAAGAAGGGCGACCACCGCATCAGCGCCACGATTACCAACTTTGCAAACAATACGATACCCGCAAATGAGTGCGTGGTCTGCGGCATCACCATCGACAGCTATTACTGGCCGGTTGACGAGGGCGAGATCCTTCTCCCCCAGGGCATTGTGCGCGGGAGCTCTGCCAGGGAAGATGTGGAGGCGGCCTACGGGGAGCCTTCTGACGTCTACGAAGGGGAGATGTATACGAAGCTCACGTATGAGACGGACATCTATGAGGATCTCCAATTGGAATTTGATATCGAGAGCGGTCTTCTGACCGACATCGACATCCGGCGCATCGCCGAGCCTGAGGACTATGACGCAGGCGAGGTCAGCACAGAGGTCCCGGCCAGGGTGAGCGCCTATCAGAATCCCGCTGAGCTGAGCAGCACGCTGGGCGATTTCGAGATCCGGATCCAGGATGCGGTGTACACGATTCCGGCACCGGTCAGCGCCTTCCTTGCAAACGGGTGGGAGATCAATCCCACAAATTCGGAGGAATTTATCCCCGCAAAGAGCAGCGCCTGGGTCACACTCCAGAAGGGCGGGAAGAACTTCCGCTCTCTGGCCAAGAATTTCGAGGACAATGCCGTCACGATTGATAACGGATGGATTACGGCCATAGACACGGGGCTCCAGAGCCTAAGCGTGGATGCGGAACTGGCAGGCGGCGTCACAATCGGAATGAGCTCTGAGGACTTTGAGCAGCTGCTGAAGGATACCGGCGTGGAATATGAACTGGACGCCGAGGACGAATCCTTCCACTATTACAACTTCGCAAAGAAAGACTGGAACAAGTATATACAGGTCACCACCTACCACAACGGGGATACGTATCCGGAGGATACAGTGCTCACAATTGAGGTCATCAATTCCGAGCTCAATGAGGAGGATCCTTCCGAAGTGGAAAGTGCTGACGAGAACGCGGCCTGAGGACAGGCAGCCAGATCACCGGAAGGGAAAGAAAAGACAATGCTGACTTACGAGAGTGAGAAACGAATCTTCACAATCCATACGAAGAACACTAGCTACCAGATGATGGCGGACAGCCGCGGCGTTCTGCTTCATCTGTATTACGGGCGGCGCATCAGCGGGGCGGCGGACTATCTGCTCCGCCTCTACGATCGCGGATTCAGCGGGAATCCATATGATGCGAAAGAGGATCGCAGCTATTCCCTGGATGTCCTGCCCCAGGAGTTCCCCTGCCTCGGAACGGGGGACCACAGAAGGCCTGCCTGTATCCTTGAACTTGAGAATGGCGCTTCTTCCTGCGATCTCCGCTACGATTCCCACGAGATCAGGAAGGGAAAATATGCTCTCCCCCAGCTCCCCGCCGTCTATGCGGGGGAGGAAGAGGCGGAGACCCTGAGCATCACCCTGAAGGACGCCTGGGGCAGCGGCATCGAGGTGACGCTTCTCTACGGCGTGATCCCGGAGATCGACATCATTACCCGGAGCGTGCAGGTGACGAACAGGGGCAGCAGCGGGGCCGCCCTGACCAGGCTCTTAAGTGCCAATCTGGATTTCCTTACAGGGAGCTTTGACGTCATCACTTTTTTCGGGAAGCACGGCATGGAGCGCGTCTTCCAGCGAGAGGCAGTCTCTCACGGCGTAAAAATGATCGGGAGCGGGCGCGGGATGTCTTCCCACCAGTATAACCCTCTCATGATCCTTGCAGAGCGGGAGGCCACGGAGGAGAGCGGCTGCTGCTACGCCATGGAATTTGTCTACAGCGGGGGATTCCTTGCGGAAGCAGAGCAAGATCCCTTTGAACAGACACGGATGCAGATGGGGCTGGCTTCGGAGCGCTTCCACTGGCCGCTTGCCCCGGGGGAGAGCTTTACCGCCCCCGAAGTAATCCTGAGCTGTTCCACCTCCGGTCTTGCAAAGCTCTCACAGAATCTCCACAGCTGCCTGAAGCAGCATGTCATCCGCGGCAAATGGCGCGACGAGATCCGCCCCTTCCTCCTCAACAGCTGGGAGGGCTGCTATTTTGATTTCAATGGAGAGCGCATCCTGGAGCTTGCAAAGGGCGCTTCCGAGCTTGGACTCGACATGATCGTGATGGACGACGGCTGGTTCGGGTCCCGCAGGGACGACAACGCAGGGCTGGGAGACTGGACCGTCAATGAGGAGAAGCTGGGCTGCACCTTGCCGGAGCTGGTTGCAGGGATCAGGGATCTTGGCCTTGCGTTCGGGATCTGGGTGGAGCCGGAGATGGTGAATGAAGACAGCGACTTCTACCGCGCACATCCGGACTATGCGCTGAAGGTGCCGGGCAGGAATCCTGTCATGGCGCGCAACCAGCTGGTGCTGGACTTCTCCAGGGAAGAGGTGGTGGACGCGGTCTACACCCAGCTTGCCGCCCTTCTTAAGAGCTGTCCCATCACTTATGTAAAATGGGACTACAACCGCTGCATCGAGGACGTCTATTCCATGGGCGCTGCCGATCAGGGAACGGTTCTCCACAAATACATCCTCGGGCTCTACTCCCTGCTGGAGAGAATCAACCGGGAGTTCCCGGAGCTCCTCATCGAGGGCTGCAGCGGCGGCGGCGGACGCTTTGACGCCGGCATGCTGTATTACACGCCGCAGATCTGGTGCAGCGACAACACGGATGCGGTGGACCGCCTGCGCATCCAGCACGGAACTTCCTTCGGATATCCGGTCTCAGCGGTCGGGGCCCATATCTCGGTCTGCCCGAATCACCAGTGCGGGAGAGTGACGCCTCTCCGGACCCGCGGCATTGTGGCTATGGCGGGGACCTATGGTCTTGAACTGGATCCCGGGACCTTGACGGAAGAAGAGAAAGAAGAGATCCGCAGGCAGCTTGCCGTGCGCAGGCGCTTCGCCGCGCTGATCGAAGACGGAAGCTATCTAAGGCTCTCTGATCCTGTGAGGGACCCGATTGCCGCATGGCTTATGGTCTCTGAAGACCGAAGTGAGGCCCTCCTGTCCACGGTCAATCTAGAGACCCATTTTAATGACGCACAGAGATATGTGAGGCTTCAGGGACTGGATCCCGGGGCGCTCTATGCGGTAAAGGACGTCTTTGAGGAGAGCGCGGCCGTGCTCTGTCCCGCTGCGGCCCTCATGGGAAGCGGCTTCCCCATAGCGCGGGAGATGGGCGAGTACGGGGCGCATATGTTCTATCTCAAGAGGCAGTAGAAGACGGCCATGCCGTAGAATTCGAGGTGCCCATGGCATTACAGTTTTATATCGGAGGTGCGGGAAGCGGAAAATCCTGTGCGCTGTTTCGCCGTATCATAGAAGAATCCATCAGGGAGCGCCGTCAGCGCTTCCTGATTCTGGTTCCGGAGCAGTCAACCATGGAGACCCAGCGGCAGATCGTGGGACTTCATGACAGAGGCGGTATCCTGAACATTGAAGTACTCAGCATGACCCGCCTTGCGAGCCGCGTCTTTTCTGAGCTCGGAGACCGGAAGGAAGAGCTGCTCGAGGAGATCGGAAAGACCTTTCTTCTCAAGAAGATCGCCATGGATGAGAAGAAGAATCTCCGCTTCTTCGGCGACCTGCTGCTCAAACCGGAGTTCCTGGCCCAGATGAAAGCGGCGATCTCTGAATTCCTGCTCTATGGCGTGACTCCCGAGATGCTTGGCGGGATCGCCGGGGAGGGAGAGGAAGAAGGCGGCGGGTCAGCCCTTGCGCTTAAGCTCGCGGATCTCTCTCTCCTATACAGGGAATTCCGCCGCCGGCTCGAAGGGAGCTATATGACGGCGGAGGAGATTCCGGAGCGGCTGAGCCGCCTGGTCTTACGGTCTGCCTATTTGCGGGACAGTGTCATCGCCCTGGACGGCTTTACGGGCTTTACGCCGCTGCAGCTGGTGCTCATCGAGAAGCTGATGACAGTGTCCAGGGATTTCTACGTGACGGTCACGATGGATGCGGAGGAGAATCCCTTCCGGCCGTTCCGGACGAATGAACTCTTCTGCCTGAGCGGCGAGATGGTTCAGTCGCTTGCGGAGATCGCCCGCAGGACCGGAACGCCCATCGCAGCCCCTTACCGGGTACAGGGGCCGGGCCGCCACGCGGACGCGCCGGGATTAATGGCACTTGAGCGGAGCCTCTTCCGAAGGAAGCCTGCCGGAATGGACGGCGGGGCAGTGAGAGAGCGGAGCGGGAAGCAGGAGATCCGCCTTCTTTATCTTGCGTCCCCCAGGGAAGAAATCCGGAGGACCGGGCGGGAGATCTGCCGCCTGGTGCGCAAGGAGGGGATGCGCTACCGGGATTTCGCGATTGTCACGGCGGATCTCCATACCTATGGGAGATACGTGCGGGAGCTCTTCCCGGAGGCGGAGATCCCCTTCTTCATCGATGAGAAACGGGCGCTGAAGCTGAATCCCTTCATGGAGTATCTGCGCGCTGCCCTGGAGGCCGTCACGGAGCAGTATTCCATCAGCGGTATGCTCCGCATGCTGAAGAGCGGCATGACGGATTTTCGCAAAGAGGAGATCGACTGTCTGGAGAACTATGTGATCGCGCTTGGGATCAAGGGAAAGGAGAGGTGGCACAAGCCCTTCGTCCGCCATTACCGCGGGGAGGACCCGGGCGAGGTTCCCCTTCTCGACGGGCTCCGGCTGCGGATCCTTGCCCTGCTGGATCCTTTCGCGGAAGGGATGGCGCTAAGGGCGGGGACTGTCAGGGAGAAGACTGCGGCGCTCTACGAGTTCTGTCTGAGGAGCCGCGCGGAGGAGAGACTCCGTGAGCGCGGGGAGATGTACCGGGAACAGGGGAGGCCCGATCTCGCCAGGGAGTACGCCCAGATCTGGCCCTATATCGTCAGCTTCCTCGATAAGCTGGTGGCCGTCCTCGGGGATGAAGCGATCTCGATGAAGGACTACCGGGAGCTTGTGGAAGCGGGATTTGCAGAGGGCAGGCTCGCGATTATCCCGCCCGGTAATGACCAGGTTCTTGTGGGGGATATGGAGCGCAGCCGCTTAAGCGGCGTCCGCGTGCTCTTTTTCGTGGGTGTCAACGAGGGCCTTGTGCCGAAGAGTGCAGTGAGCACATCCATCCTCACCCAGGCGGACAGGGATGTCCTGAGTGAGCGGAAGATTTCCCTGAAGCCTTCCAGCCGCACCCAGATCTACATCGACCGCTTCTACCTCTACCTGACCTTGACGAAGCCTTCCCGGGGTCTCGTTCTGTCCTGCTGTGCCCAGACTCCTTTCGGGGAGAGCGCCCGCCCGTCCAGCCTGATTGACACTGTCCGCACACTGTTTCCGGATCTGAGAGCGGAGGAGGAGACGGACAGCCTCGCAGCGGCGGTTGAGCGGGAGAGCACAGGCATCTCCCTGCTGATCCGGGGTCTTTCGAGACTCAATGAGGAAGCTCCCGGGAGCGATTTTAAGGAGCTTTTCTCCTATTACCGGCATCACCCGCAGTACGGGAAGCGGATCTGTCTGCTGCTCGACGCCGCCTCCACAAGAAAGGACGGCGACCGGATCAGCAGGGCGGCGGCCCGCGCGCTCTACGGCGATGTGCTGCAGAATTCAGCCTCCCGCCTGGAGCTCTTCATGAGCTGCCGCTATGCGCATTTTCTGGCCTACGGGCTGAAGCTGCGCCCCCGCCAGGTCTGTGAATTTACCGGGCTGGACATGGGCTCCATTCTTCACCGGGCCTTCGAGCTCTTTCAGAAACGGCTGCAGGAAGAGAACCGGAGCTGGTCCTCCTTCGCGGAGGGCGGAGAGGAGCTTGCGGAACGCACAAGGTCCTGCCTTGGGGAAGCTGTGGAAGAATACGGAAGTGCGGTGCTCTCAGACAGCGCCAGGGACGCCTACCAGGTGACGAGGATGCTAAGGCTCATGGACGAGGCCGCCTGGGCCCAGGCGAAGATCCTCTCCGCGGGGGACTTTGAGCCCTATGCGGCGGAGGAGAGCTTCCGGGGCGCGGAGCTCTTCCGCATGGAGCTCGAAAACGGCGCGGTCATGCAGCTGACGGGCCGCATTGACCGCATCGACATCTATGAGGCGGACGGCCGCAGCTACCTGGAGATTGTAGACTACAAGACAGGGTCTGTCAGCTTCGATCTCACGGAAGTCTATTATGGTCTGCAGCTCCAGCTCGTCCTCTACCTGAATGCTGCGATGGAGACACTTCGCAGGCAGGGGAGAGAGGTCCTGCCGGCCGGCATTTTCTATTACCGGATCCAGGATCCCGTGATCCCTTACGAGATGGGGGAGAGCGAGGAGGAGACAAAGAAGAGGCTGCTTTCCCAGATGCGCGCCAGTGGAGCGGTCCTGAAAGACACGGGCTTCGTGAGGCACTTTGACCGGGACCTTGTTCCGGGCAGGAGCTCGGATGTCCTTCCCCTCGGCTTGAAACAGGACGGGGATTTTAAGGCCGGCTCCTCCGTGCTGACGGACGAGGAGTTCCGGACTCTGTGCGCGTATGTGATGAGAACGATCCGGCGCGCCGCTTTTGAGATCACGGAGGGGAGCGCCGAGGTGAACCCGTACAGCTACAGGCAGAGAACTGCCTGCGACTATTGTGATTACAGGGGAATCTGCGGTTTTGACCGCCGCATTCCCGGCTGCAGGCTGCGGCAGCTGCAGAAGATGGATACGGACGTGCTCTTATGCCGCATGAGTGAGATGCCGGGTGAGCGGGACGAGGATTGTGAGTGATGGCAGCAAATTGGACGAAGGAACAGGAAGAGGTGATCTTCACGAGGGGGCACAACATCCTCGTGAGCGCCGCCGCGGGCAGCGGCAAAACCGCTGTGCTGGTGGCGAGGATCCTCGCCAGGATCTGCGACCCCGGGGACCCCGTGGATATCGATGAACTGCTGATTGTGACATTTACAAATGCAGCGGCCCTCGAGATGCGGGAGCGGATCACCAGGGCGCTGGAGGAGGAGAGGGCGAAGAATCCGGAGGACGAGCACCTCATAAGGCAGACCGCCCTGGTGAATGCGGCCCTGATCACGACCATCGACGGCTTCTGCTCTTATGTGGTCCGGAACTACGGACATGTGATCGGCGTGCCCCCCGTGTTCCGCGTGGCGGATAAGGGGGAGACTGAGCTTATGAAGCAGGAGGCGCTCTCCGAGATCCTCGAAGAGGCCCATGCGGAGCAGGATGAGGCCTTTTTGCGGGAGCTTTCGGCCTTCGTGGAGACCTTCGCGACGGGGAAGTCGGAGCGGCAGATGGAGGAGGCGGTCCTCAGGACCGCCCGGGCCGCGGACAGCTCCCCGGACCCGGATGGCTGGCTCTCTTCCTGTCTTGAGCAGGCCCGGGTTGAGGCAGAGGGCCGGATGTTTGATGCGCCCTGGTTTGCGGTCTTCCTGGAGGAGGCCGCGGAGCTGGTAAGAGGAGGCTTTCATCTGGCGGAGAGCAATCTGGAGATGACCGGTCTTCCGAACGGCCCCTCGGCGTACCGGCCCACGGCGCAGGCGGAATATGATCTCTTTGCCGCTCTTTCGGCAGCATTTTCAAAAATGGAGAGAGAGCCGCATCCGGAGGAGGCCGCCGGGGATGAGACAGAGCAGATGAAGCACCGGATGGAGCACTATGACTACATCCGGGCGCTGCTTACCGGATACCGGCCAGTGAAGCTGTCCGGCAAGCGTCCCGCCCCTGAGGAGGACCCTTCTCTCCGCCCGAAGTTTAAGGCCCGGCGCAAAGAACTGGGTAAGATCAAGGACGCTCTCCTTGGGCAGTATTTTCCGACGGATGCCGGGACGGCAGCCTGCTTCGGGGAATTGAGCGCAGGACCTCTTCAGACCCTCATAAAGCTTGTGCAGCGCTTCCGGGAGCGCTATGCCGGGAAGAAGCAGGAGAAGGGAGTCCTTGACTTCCCGGATCTGGAGCATTTTGCCTTAAGAATCCTTCAGAGCGGAGACGGGAGAAGCTATGCCGCAAAGGAGCTCTCCGGGAGATTCCGCGAGGTGATGATTGACGAGTACCAGGACAGCAACTATCTCCAGGAGGCGATCCTTCTTTCGGTGAGCCGCCTGGAAGAAGGGGAGCAGAACTATTTCTGTGTCGGCGACGTCAAGCAGAGCATTTACAGCTTCCGGCAGGCCAGGCCGGATCTCTTCCTCGACAAATTCGAGCGCTTTCAACGGGATCCGGGGGAGGGCGTCCGCATCGACCTCCACCGCAATTTCCGCAGCAGGAAGGGCGTCATTGACAGCGTGAACGGCATCTTTGAACAGATTATGCGCAGGGAAGCAGGCGGAGTGGAGTACGATGAGGATGCCGCGCTGATCCTGGGGGCGGATTATCCGCCGGCGGAGGGAATGGAGAGCGAGCTGCTGGTCCTTCTGAAAGGGGAGACGGACCCGGAGGGGGAGACCGGTCTGGAGAACCCGTCTTCCCTCGAGACCCGGGAAATGGAGGCCCGCATGGCGGGCACCCGCATCCGGGAGCTGCTGGAGACCCACATGATCTATGACGCGAAGGAAGGCCGCATGAGGAAGCTGCGCTGCCGGGACATCGTGATCCTGCTGCGCACCATGGAGGGCTGGGCCGATGTCTTTTCCCGGGTTCTCACGGGCATGAGGATCCCCTCTTATGTGGCGAGCTCCAGCGGCTATTTCTCGGCGCTGGAAGTCACCGCTGTCCTCAATTACCTGTCGGTGCTCGATAACCCGCAGCAGGATATTCCTTTTGCCGCCGTGCTGACGAGTGCGTTCGCTTCTCTATCCGCGGAGGATCTTGCGCGGATCCGGACTGCGGATCTGGCCCGCTCCTGGTCCGGCAGCAGCTCCAGGATGGACACCTCTCTTTTTGACGCGGCCCGCGCTTATGCCGGATACAGCGGGGAGAGGGAGATCGACCGCTCCCTGCAGGGGAGGCTTCAGGACTTCTTCCTGCTCTATGACTCCTTCCGCAGCCAGGTGCCGGACACGCCGCTTTGCGGGCTCATCAGCCAGATCCTCACAAAGACAGGGTATCTGGATTATGCCTCTGCTCTCCCCGGCGGAGCGCAGAGACTGGTGAATCTCCACATGCTGATCGACAAGGCCGCGGAATATGAGCAGACGAGCTATGCCGGCCTCTATCATTTTAACCGCTACATCGAGAACCTGAAGACCTATGACCAGGATTTCGGCGAGCTGGCCGCGATCTCCGAGCAGGAGGACGTGGTGCGCATTTACAGCATCCACAAAAGCAAAGGACTGGAGTACCCGGTCGTGTTCGTGTCGGGCCTTGGCAAGAGCTTCAATCTGCAGGATTTAAATACGGAGCCCTTGATCCACCCGGAGCTGGGCGTCGCGACGAACTATCTCGACTATGTGAGGAGGACCAAGGCGCCGACACTCCATTTTCAGACGATACGGCGCAGGCTCCTTTCGGAGAGCATCGGGGAGGAACTGCGTGTGCTCTATGTCGCCCTCACGAGGGCGCAGCAGAAGCTCATCATGACCGGGACTTATTCCACGGCGGACAAGCTGGAGGAGTTCTTCCTGATGATCCCGGATTCGGACCGGGCCCTTCCCGTCTCCTATATCGAAAAATGCCGCAGCTGCTTTGAGTGGATCTATCCCGCCGTAAGACGGCTCAATGAGCGGGCGGAGAGAATCGGCCTGCCCGAGCTGATCCGGACCCGCAGCTTTACTCCCGCGGAGCTTGTGACCGGGGAGCTCCTGTCCGGCATCCGGCGGGAGGATGTGCTGAGGGAACTGAGGGAGCTCAGGGAAGACCTGCTCTACGACGCCCCGATGCGCAGCGCCATAGAAGAGCGCTTCGCTTACCGCTATCCCCATGCCAGCACGCAGCTTCCCGTTGAGGTGAGCGTCTCGGAGCTGAAGGAGGAGGCGATCCGGGGCCTTTCGGGATCCCTCGCGCGCGCTGAGGAGGGCAGTGAGGACTCCGGGGGGCTGGCGCTCTTCCCCCCGGAGGAGATCTCTCCGCTTGTTCCGGAGTTCTACAAGCGGATGCATCCGGAGAAGGAGCCCTTGTCTGCCGGAGCAGGGGGAGCTGCCTCTTCCAAAGGCGGGGCCCTCCGGGGCACAGCCTATCACCGTGTCATGGAGCTCCTGGATCTTAAGGCCTTTGCCGGACTCTCCGGTGCAGAAGCGGAAGCGCTTCTTGCGGAACAGGTGCAGGAGCTTGCAGCGTCCGGCAGCTTGAGCGCGGAGGAGACCGCACTTGTGAAGCTCCAGGATATCGCCGGATTCTTAGGGAGCGGGCTCGGGCAGCGGATGGCAGCTGCGTCGGGACGCGGCGACTTGTACCGCGAGCAGCCCTTCGTGCTGGGGATGGACGCTTCCCTCATTAAGGAGGAGTGGCCGGCAGGAGAGACGGTATTCGTGCAGGGCATCATCGATGCCTTCTTCTATGAGGAATGGGAGGGGGAGCCGGGGATCGTCCTGGTGGATTACAAGACAGACCGGGTCAGGACGGCGGAGGAGCTGCTTCTCCGCTACCGGGTGCAGCTGGATTCTTACGCCGAGGCGCTCCTGAGGGTGACGGGTGTGAATGTCCGTGAGAAGAAGATCTGGTCCTTTGCGCTGGGGTGCGAGGTGAGCTGCGGCTGACGCGTATCCCCCCCAGGGGCTTCAATGCACATTTTACACAGTGTAGAATGGGAAAGACGGATACAACACAAATCAGTTTCATGGAGGATTGTTTTATGCACATGGCAGATGCCCTGGTCTCTCCGGGTGTTGCGGGCGTGATGTTTGCCTGCTCAGGCATTGCGGCGGGATACTCGATCTATAAGGTGAGGCTGGAGCAGGACCAGAAGAAGATTCCGCTGATGGGGATCATGGGGGCCTTCGTATTCGCGGCCCAGATGATTAATTTCACGATCCCGGGCACGGGCTCCTCGGGCCATATCTGCGGCGGCATGATGCTGTCCGCTGTTCTCGGACCCTATGCGGGATTTCTCACGATGATCGGCGTGCTGCTGATCCAGGGGCTGTTCTTTGCGGACGGAGGCCTTCTGGCTCTGGGCTGCAATGTGTGGAACATGGCATTTTACGGGTGCTTTGTCGGTGCGCTTCTCATCTGGCGGCCGATGATGAGGAAGGGCGCGACGAAGGGCAGGATCACGCTTGCGTCTGTCCTCGGATGTGTGCTGACGCTGCAGATGGGGGCATTCTCCGTCTGCGTCGAGACCTTTATCAGCGGCATCTCAGAGCTTCCTTTCGGAGCTTTTCTCGCTGCGATGCAGCCGATCCATCTCGCCATTGGCCTGGTGGAGGGGCTTGTGACGGCGGCAGTTCTGTGCTTCCTGTCGGAAGCGAGGCCCGAGGTATTGTGGGGAGTGAATCATGAGGGGGAGAAAGAGGGCAGGCTGTCCTTTAAGAATACCCTGATCGTGCTTGCGGTGGCTGCCGCTTTGACCGGCGGCATCCTGGCGCTCTTCGCTTCTGCTTATCCGGACGGACTTGAGTGGTCAATGGAGAAGGTGGCAGGCACGGCTGAGCTTGAGGCCGCCGGGGGAGTCTATGAGAGCGCCGCGAAGATCCAGGAGACAGCTGCGTTTCTCCCGGATTACGCTCTGAAGGGGTCGGAGAGTCCGATTGGAACCAGCATTTCCGGGATCGTGGGGGCACTGCTGGTGGTGGCGCTTTGCGTCGCCTGCTGCTTCGCATTCCGCTTCTTCAGGAGGAAGGAATTGCAATGATGATTGTTTATGAATCGAATTGACAGTGCAATCGATGAGCTCCAGAGTATGGAGCAGCTGGCTAAACGGAACCAGTGGGTGTGTGCGATCCACCCACTGGTAAAATTGTTTTTGACTGTTTTCTACATTGTATTGGCGGTGTCCTTTTCAAAATATCAGCTGGCGGGGCTCCTCTGCATGCTGGTGTATCCGCTCTTTGTATTTCAGCTGGCGGAGCTCTCCTTTTTTGGGGCCCTGAAGCGGCTGCGCATCGTTCTCCCCCTGGTGTGCCTCGTCGGGATCTTCAATCCTTTCTTTGACAGAGAGATCGTGATGTGGGCGGGCCCGGTCGGAATCAGCGGGGGTGTCCTCTCCATGCTGACCCTGATGCTGAAGGCGGTGTTTACCGTGCTGGCCTCTTATCTTCTCATTGCGACCACGGCCATGGAGGAGCTGTGCCATGCGCTGTCCCTGCTCCATGTCCCGAAGATCTTCATTGTGGAGCTGATGCTGATCTACCGCTACCTCACGGTGCTGCTCAAGGAGGCGGGGCGCGTGACGGATGCATATCGTCTCAGGGCTCCCGGACAGAAGGGGATCGCCTTTAAAGCCTGGGGACCTCTCCTTGGCCAGCTGCTGCTTCGCAGCTACGACCGCGCGGAGGGGATCTACCAGAGCATGTGCCTGCGGGGATTCAAGGGACAGTTTTACAGCGCTCGCAAAGGGGGCTTCCGCAGGGCGGATTTCGTCTATCTGCTGGCCTTTACTACTGTGCTGTCAGTCCTTCGCTTTCTGCCTGTCGCTGAGATTGTCGGCCGACTGGTGCTTTGATCCGATCCAGGCAGCGTCCCTCGGGACAGACCCGCGAAGCGGATTGTGAATATCCGCTTTCCTTTCAATCGCATACAGGTGAGAAATGAGTGAGAAGGAGATTGAGGTCAGGCACCTCACATTTCAATATGAACAAAATGACGCAGTTCTTCAGGATGTCAGCTTTCAGGCGGAAAGCGGGGAGGCCATCGGCCTCATTGGCGCGAACGGCGCGGGAAAGTCGACGCTGCTTAAGCTTCTTGTGGGACTGCAGCTGCAGTTTGAGGGGAGCATCCTGATCAAAGGGCTGTCCATGGAAAAAGGAAACCTGGAGAGAATCCGGGCGGACATCGGCTATGTCTTCCAGGACTCCGACAGCCAGCTCTTCATGACTACAGTGAGTGAGGATGTCGCCTTTGCGCCGGCCAACTACGGACTTCCTCCGGAGGAAGTCGGGCGGCGGGTGCAGGCAGCCCTTGAGCGCGTCCACATCGCGCACCTGAAGGAGAAATCTATTTACAAGCTCTCCGGCGGGGAGAAGAAGCTGGTCAGCATAGCGACAATCCTGTCCATGACGCCGGACATCATTCTAATGGATGAGCCCAGTGCCGCGCTCGATCCCAGAAACCGGAGAAACCTGATCGAAGTCGTGAATGAACTCGATCCGCTGAAGATCATCGCCAGTCACGACCTGGATTTTATCCGGGACACCTGCGGAAGGGTCATCCTGCTGGACAGTGGAGTACTTGTGAAGGACGGTCCGGCAGAGAGGATTCTCACGGACCGGGCTCTGCTGGAGGAGCATGGGCTTGAGCTTCCGCTGTCACTTCAAAGTGCAGGGCGCGATTCATGAATCGCGCCCTGCACTGTTAAGGAGCTCTTGACCCATAGCGGTGTTTTCCTGTATATTCTTATGTTGAATAAGAATCAAGTCAGGAAAGAAGGACAGAAGGTGAGACAGGATGGTTGAATTAGATCCCATCAGATTGGAATTGAACAGTTATGACGAGCCCCTGGCAGAGATGAGGGACTCTCTGGATCTCGTGGTGAAGGAGAAGCGGATTGAGGAGCTGAACCGGGAGATGGAGGATCCCCGGCTCTGGGACGCGCCCGATGAAGCGCAGAAGAAGATGAAGACGCTCGCGGCCCTCAAGGAGGATGTGAACGGCTATCAGCAGCTTATCAGCGACCGCGACGACATCCGGGACATGATCGCGATGACGGATGAGGAGCCGGATCCGGATATGATCCCGGAGATCCAGGCGATGTATGAGGGCTTCAAGGCGCGCTTCGAGTCCATCCGCATGAAGACGCTCCTGTCCGGTGAGTATGACAGCTGCAACGCGATTGTCACGCTGCACGCGGGAACCGGCGGCACGGAAGCGATGGACTGGACCAACATGCTCTACCGCATGTACACCCGCTGGGCCGACGCGCATCATTTTACAGTAGAAGTTCTGGACATTCTGGACGGGGACGAAGCGGGGCTCAAATCGGTGACATTTCAGGTAAATGGCGAGAACGCTTACGGCCTTCTGAAGTCGGAGCACGGGGTGCACCGCCTGGTCCGCATTTCCCCGTTTAATGCGAATGGAAAGCGCCAGACCTCCTTCTCCGCCTGCGAAGTGATGCCGGACATCGAGGAGGATCTCGACATCGAGATTGACCCGAAGGACATCCGCATCGATACCTATCGCTCCTCGGGCGCAGGCGGACAGCACATCAACAAGACCTCGTCCGCGATCCGGATTACCCACTTCCCGACCGGTATCGTGGTGACCTGCCAGAACGAGCGCTCTCAGTTCCAGAATAAGGACAAGGCCTTTCAGGAGCTGAAGATCAAGCTCTACATGCTGAAGAAGGAAGCCAATGCCGAGAAGCTCGACGACATCCGCGGCAAGGTGACGGAGATCGCCTGGGGCAATCAGATCCGCTCTTATTTCCTGCAGCCCTATCAGCTGATCAAGGATCTGAGGACGGGTGAGGAACAGCCGAATGCGCAGAAGGTGCTGGATGGGGACATCGATCCTTTTATCAACGCATACCTGAAGTGGACGGCTCTTGGAAATACAGATACAACGGATAAGACCGGAACGCGGTGAGAAGAGGGGGATTACTGTATGGCACAAATAGCGATCATGGGTTACGGCACTGTCGGGGCAGGTGTGTTCAAGACGCTTGCGATGAACAGTGAGGCAATTGCACGGCGGGTCGGAGAGGAGATCTGCGTGAAAAGTGTCCTGGATCTCAGGGAGTTCCCGGGGGATCCGGCTGAGAGTGTGCTGACACATGATTTTCAGGATATTCTGACAGATCCGGAGATTTCTGTTGTCGTGGAGACCATGGGGGGATTGAAGCCTTCCTATTCCTTCACAAAGCAGCTGCTTATGGCGGGCAAGAGTGTCTGCACGTCCAATAAGGAGCTTGTGGCGGAACACGGCGTAGAGCTGAGACAGATCGCCAGGGACAACTCCGTCAACTACCTCTTTGAGGCCAGCTGCGGCGGCGGGATCCCGATCATCCGCGTCCTCAACAATTCGCTTACTGCGGAGGAGATTGAAGAGGTCACGGGGATTCTGAACGGAACGACCAATTACATTCTGACGAGCATGGCCGATGAGGGCAAGGACTTTGCGGTGGCGCTCAAGGAGGCCCAGGAGAAGGGCTATGCGGAGCTTCATCCGGAAGCGGATGTTGAGGGATGGGACGCCTGCAGAAAGATCGCTATTCTCTCTTCTCTTGCCTACGGCAGGCATATCGGATGGCAGTCTGTCCCGACCGAGGGCATCACAGGCGTGGACAAGGCGGACATCGCTTACGCCAAGGCGATGAACTGCCGCATCAAGCTCCTTGCCACGAGCCGCCGCGAGAAGGAAGGGACCTGGATCCTGGTCGCGCCGATGATGATCGGCAGGGAGAATCCGCTGACAGCCGTGGACGGCGTGATGAATGCGGTCATGGTAAAGGGAAATGCTGTGGGCACAACAATGTATTACGGAAGCGGCGCAGGATCCCTGCCCACGGCAAGCGCGGTATGCGGCGATGTCATCGACTGCGTCAAGCACCGGGGGATTACCATTCGCACGGAATACAGCACTGAGACGATGCAGCTCCTCCCGGTGGACGAGGTCTCTCGGCCCTTCTTTGTGCGCATGCGCGGAGACGAACAGGCGGCGAGAGCGGCATTCGGCAGCATTTCCCATGTAACCCGTCTCGAGGGCTACGGGGATGAGCTCGGCTTCCTGACCGATACGATGTCTGAGAAGACCTTCAAGGAGCTGCTCTCAAAGGCGGAAGGCGTAATCAGCTGGTACCGCAGGGGCAAGAAGGAGGAAGAGGAGGCATGAAATACGTACTGGTTCTGGGAGACGGCATGGCGGATGAGCCGATCGCAAGCCTTAGCGGCATGACCCCTCTGGAATATGCCGCGACTCCTGCTATGGATGAGATGGCCGGGCGGGGGGAGATCGGCATGCTCCACACAATTCCGAAGGGGATGAGTCCCGGTTCGGATACGGCGAACCTGAGTGTTCTCGGTTACGATGCGCGTCTCTGCTACTCAGGCCGTTCTCCTCTGGAAGCGCTGTCCATCGGCGTGCCGATGAAAGAAACCGACGTCTCTTTCCGCGTCAACATCGTCACGCTGGAAGGGGAAGGCGCATTTGAGGACAAGGTGATCACTGACCACAGCTCCGGGGAGATTGCCACGGAGGACTCCACGATCCTGCTGAGGGAAGTGTCATCCCGGATTGAGGACCCCCGGTTCAGCTTCTATCCAGGAACTTCCTACCGGCATTGCATGATCTGGGATAAGGGCGAGATCGTTCAGCTGTCGCAGCCCCATGACCATCTCGGAGAGGTGATCGGGCAGTATCTGCCGCCGGAGCCTTTTCTTGGGATGATGAAGAAGAGCCATGAGATTTTGAAGAACCACCCCGTCAATCAGGAGAGGATCCGAAGGGGACTTAATCCCGCCAACTGCTTCTGGTTCTGGGGAGCGGGGACGAAGCCCCGCCTCACCCCCTTCCAGGAGACCTTTGGCAAGAAAGGCGTTATGATCTCCGCCGTGGATCTTCTCAAAGGGATCGGAATCGGCTGCGGGATGAGAGTGATCAATGTTCCCGGGGCAACCGGCGGACTGCATACGAATTACGAGGGAAAAGCAGAAGCTGCTGTGAAGGCGCTTCTGGATGAGGGATATGATTTTGCCTATGTCCATCTCGAGGGCCCGGATGAGATGGGGCACCAGGGCAGCGTGGAGAAGAAGGTTCAGGCCATCGAGTATCTGGACCAGAGAGTGATCCGCCTGATCAAGGGGGAGCTGGATGCTTCCGGAGAGGATTACCGCATCGCGGTGCTGCCGGATCACCCGACTCCGATCCGGCTGAGGACGCACACGGCCGATCCCGTGCCTTACCTGATCTATGACCGGCGAAACGATTTCAGCCGCACATGGCATTACAATGAGCGCGAAGCCCTTGCCAGCGGGAATGACGCCGGGGAGGGGCCGAATCTTATGCGGAAGCTGCTGGAGCTGTGAGCGCCGCAGCAGGGATAGTTTCTTTTTGCGCCAAAAATGCTGCAGCGGGGACGGTTCTATTTGCGACATTTATATAAATGTCGCAAATAGAACCGTCCCCGCTGCA
>CADCQE010000040.1 GCA_902803505.1 uncultured Lachnospiraceae bacterium
GTTGATGAGTCCGATATTCGGACCTTCAGGGGTCTCAATCGGGCACATGCGGCCGTAATGTGTGTAGTGAATATCGCGGACCTCGAAGCCTGCGCGGTCACGGGACAGACCGCCCGGACCCAGGGCGGACAGACGTCTCTTATGGGTCAGCTCGCCCAGAGGGTTGTTCTGGTCCATGAACTGGGACAGCTGTGAGGAGCCGAAGAATTCCTTGATGGAAGCCGTGACCGGCTTCACATTGATCAGGGACTGCGGTGTCACTGTGTCAGTGTCCTGCGTCTGCATGCGCTCCCGCACCACTCTCTCCATGCGGGACAGACCAATGCGGAACTGGTTCTGCAGCAGCTCGCCGACCGCACGGATGCGGCGGTTCCCGAGGTGGTCGATGTCATCGTCGCTGCCGATTCCGTATTCCAGATGGATATTGTAATTGATCGATGCGAGAATGTCCTCGCGGGTAATGTGCTTGGGAATGAGCTCGTGAATCCGTCTGCGGATCGTCTTCTTCAGCTCCTCATCCGTAGTGTAGGAATCGAGAATCTCTTTGAGCACGGGATAATACACCAGCTCCGTGAGGCCCAGATCCCTCTTCTCTTCCTCGCTCATATGGATCCAGCTGTCGATGTCCACCATCATGGAAGAGAGCACCTTTGCGTCTGTCTCCTGCTCCTCGCCCTTGAAATCCTTGAAATGGGCGCGCACAGTGACAGAGGGGATGGCCTCATTCTGAATGCGGTCAGCCAGCTCAGCGCTCACGACAGTCCCCGCTTCTGCGATGACCTCACCAGTCGCGGGATTCACCACATCCTCCGCCAGTGCAAAGCCGCGGATGCGGTTGCGAAGCAGGAGCTTCTTATTATACTTATAGCGCCCCACCTTGGCGAGGTCGTATCTTCTGGGGTCGAAGAAGAGATTCTGCACCTGCTGGAGGGCGGAATCAAGTGCCAGCGGCTCACCCGGGCGGATCTTTTTGTACAGCTCAAGAAGGCCCTCGTTGTAATTCGTGGCCTGGTCCTTTGTGAAGCTGCTCAGGATCTTCGGCTCCTCGCCAAAGAGATCGATGATCTCCTGGTTCGTGCCCACGCCGAGCGCGCGGATGAGCACGGTCACCGGAACCTTTCTGGTGCGGTCCACCCTGGCGTAGAAGACGTCGTTGGAGTCCGTCTCGTACTCAAGCCAGGCGCCGCGGTTCGGGATCACCGTGCAGGCATACAGCTTCTTGCCGTTCTTATCATGGCTGATATTGTAATAAATGCCGGGGGACCGAACGAGCTGGCTGACGATGACACGTTCTGCACCGTTGATGATGAATGTGCCCGTCTCCGTCATGATCGGGAGAGTTCCCATGAATTCCTCATGCTCCTTGATCTCTCCGTTCTCTTTATTGAGGAGGCGCACAGTCACCTTCAGGGGCGCTTCGTAATTCGCGTCGCGCTCCTTGCACTCTTCGATCGGATATTTGATTTCATCCCTGCAGAGCCTGAAATCCACAAATTCGAGGCTGAGCTTTCCGGAATAATCTTCGATCGGGGAGATATCTGCAAAGATCTCCTTCAAACCATCGGTGACAAACCAGTTGTAGGCCTCCTTCTGCACCTTGATCAGATTCGGGATCTCTAGTACTTCCTTCTGCCTCTGGTAGGTCATACGGATCGACCGTCCGGATTTGATAGGACGAATTCTGTTTTTCTCCATTCGACGTTTCACCCCGTATTTCATTAAATTTATTACGTTGCAGCTGGATTTTCCGCATAGAAATCCATATTGCTCCATAATAGTGCATTCTCAAGACTAGCACACTCATCTGTAAATGTCAAAGGATAAATGTAAAAATTTTGTAAAGATTACATTCCCAAGGGCAAAACAAGGCGGTCTGCTTATGCAGTCCGCCTTGATAATAAGCATTTGCTTCTCAATTATTTCAGAGTGACCTTTGCGCCGACTTCTTCGAGCTTCTTCTTCAGATCCTCTGCAGCATCCTTGTCGAGCTGCTCCTTGACTACCTTCGGAGCGGAGTCGACGAGTTCCTTCGCTTCCTTCAGGCCCAGGCCGGTCGCCTCACGGACAACCTTGATGACCTTAACCTTGGATGCGCCGACATCTGTAAGCTCGACGTCGAACTCAGTCTTCTCGTCTGCTGCTTCAGCGGCACCCGCTGCCGGTCCTGCAACAACAACACCAGCTGCTGCGGAGACACCAAACTCTTCCTCACAAGCCTTGACCAGGTCATTGAGCTCTGTAACGCTCAGCTCTTTGATTGCTGAGATAAATTCCTCTATGCTTAACTTAGCCATCGTAGATTCCTCCTATTAATATTTGTTCTTTACTGTTCAAATGATTCTGATTATTCCGCTGCCGGAGCTTCTGCCGGAGCGCCGTCTTTTTCCGCAATCTGCTTGATGACGCGAGCGAAGTTCGCGATCGGCGACTGCATGCTGCCAAAGAGTCTTCCGAGAAGAACTTCTCTGGACGGGATGTTCGCCATCTCCTGAAGCTTGTCGGGATCTGCATAATTGCCCTCGATCACACCGCCGACGAAGTTGAAGCACTTGTGCGCCTTCACATACTTCGCGAGAATTCTCTCTGCAATGATCGGGTCATCCTTCGAGACAGCCAGAGCGTTCGGCCCGTCGAGATGCTGGTCGAGCTCTGCAAATTCAGTGCCTTCAAATGCGCGCTTCATCATGGTATTCTTATATACCTTATAATGAACGCCCGCTTCACGGAGTTCCTTGCGGAGCGCAGTATCCTGCTCCACAGTGAGACCGAGGTACTGAACAAGCACTGCTGCCTGGGCGCCGTTTACGCAATTGGCGATCTCTTCAATGACAGGCTGTTTCAGTTCTACCTTTGCCATGAGCTATTGTTCCTCCTTATCATATTTGGTGCTTTTTCTATCGCGCTTACACCTCGCGCAGGTCTGCCCTGCCCCGGCCGTAAAGGCCACGCGGCGGGCATCGCAGCAAGTCAAAAAAATACCCCGCGTCTGTCCAAAGATGCGAGGTATTGAACGATCTCTTATCCTTCTGCATGCCGCACAGAGAAATGCGGTCCTTCTGCAGCTTTCGAAATCATCACCTCGGCAGGCGGCGTGGCTTACGTCCGTCAGGCGGACACCTGCTGTCTTCGGCTTGATGCGTCATTCACTTTATCATCGCCGGAAGGCGATGTCAAGCAGCATTTTTAAAACTTACATCACCTTCAGCGGATTCACCTTGACGCCGGGGCCCATGGTGGAAGCGAGGGTGACGCTCTTGAGGTAAGCGCCCTTCACTGTGCTGGGGCGGGCCTTGACGATGGCTTCCATCAGTGCGCCAAAGTTCTCAGAGAGCTGTTCCTCCGTAAAGGAAGCCTTGCCGATGGGAACGTGCACGATGTTGCTCTTGTCGAGACGGTACTCAATCTTACCGGCTTTGATCTCCTGGACCGCTTTTGTGACGTCCATCGTGACAGTACCGGCCTTGGGATTCGGCATGAGGCCCTTCGGTCCGAGGCCACGGCCGAGACGTCCCACAACACCCATCATGTCCGGTGTCGCGACGACGACGTCGAATTCAAGCCAGCCTTCGTTCTGGATCTTCGGAATAAGCTCTGCCTCGCCGACATAATCTGCTCCGGCCGCCTCAGCCTCTGTAGCCTTGTCGCCTTTTGCGAACACAAGGACGCGGACCTTTTTGCCGGTGCCGTTCGGAAGGACAACAGCGCCGCGGATCTGCTGATCGGCATGACGGCCGTCACAGCCCGTGCGGATGTGTGCTTCAATGGTCTCATCGAACTTTGCGGTCGCCGTCTTCTTGACCAGTGCGATCGCATCTGCCGGATCGTACAGAGCCGTGCTGTCGACTTCCTTAGCTAATTCATAATATTTCTTACCATGTTTCATCTTCTATAACCTCCATGTGGTCCAAGCGGATTGCAATCCTTCCACTTTTGTTCAGTCAACTACCTCTACACCCATGCTGCGGCATGTGCCTTCAATAATGCTCATCGCTGCTTCAATCGACGCAGCATTGAGATCCGGCATCTTCGTCTCGGCGATCTCCTTGACCTGTGCCTTTGTGATCTTGCCGACCTTCGTCTTATTCGGCACGCCGGAGGCCTTCTGGAGACCCAGGGCCTTCTTGATCAGAACAGCTGCAGGGGGAGTCTTTGTGATGAATGTGAAGCTTCTGTCTGCATAGACAGTGATGACCACCGGAATCAGGACATCGCCCATGTTCGCGGTCTTGGCGTTGAAGGCCTTTGTGAACTGCACGATGTTGACGCCGTGCTGGCCGAGCGCCGGACCTACCGGCGGAGCAGGAGTTGCCTTGCCTGCGGGGATCTGTAATTTGATATAACCTGTTACTTTCTTTGCCATCTTACTTCCTCCTTTGTGGTACGGCGAGCCCTACGGCCCTTCCACTACAATTTCAACCCTTTCTTCCCGGGGTGGCTGCCCCGGCGGGGATGATTATCTCTTCTTGACTTCCGCGAAGCTGATCTCGACCGGCGTTGCACGGCCGAAGAGCTCCACAAGGATCGTAACTGTCTGCTTTTGTGCATTGACGCCTGTCACGGCGCCTTCTGTACCTTCCCAGGCTCCCGCGATGACAACCACGGTGTCGCCCACTTCGAAATCCACAACGATCTTCGGCTTCGGGCTCGCAGGGGCTTCCTTCCCCTCGCCGATGCCCAGAGGCCACATTTCCTCCGGTGTCAGGGGAACGGGCTTGCTTCCCGGCCCGACGAATCCGGTTACACCTCTTGTGTTGCGGACAACATACCAGGTCTCATCGTTCATGACCATATTGACAAGCACGTAGCCCGGAAACATCTTTCTCTGAACCATCCTGGTGACGCCGTTCTTTGTCTCCTGCACGTCCTCAAGGGGAACGCGCACGTCAAGGATCTCATTCTCCAGGTGACGGTTGCCGACGGTCTTCTCTATATTGGCCTTGACTTTGTTCTCGTAGCCTGAGTAGGTGTGGATCACATACCAGTTTGCTTCTGACATCTGCTACCTCAAATCTCTATCAGTCATGCCCCGTCCCGCATCAAAGCGAGATGAGCCAGTCAATGAGCTTCAGCGCTCCGCTGTCGATCACCGTGATGATGATGCCGA
>CADCQE010000041.1 GCA_902803505.1 uncultured Lachnospiraceae bacterium
CGGTTGTCCTTCGCATCCCGGTAAGTCGAGGAGCGAAAGGCCTCATACTCCTTGCGGAAGCTGTCCTTGTTGACCACGGGCAGCTTGGCAAGAGGGGTGTCCTCCGTGTATTTGCTGTAATACTCCGTCGTCCGGACCGCATGTGCGATCAGTGCGCGGATCCGCGCCTCCGTCTCCGCAATGCTGGTCCCGTGCCGGTACGCATAGAGGTCCTGTTCATAGCGCTTTCTCACGGCGCCGCCGCGAAGGGCGTCCAGTGCGAAAAATCCTTTCCAGCGGAGCGCTTCCCCCGCCACTGTTTCATTCTTTCCCATGCCGAATCCTCCTTGAGATGTGATGCTTCAGCCAAAGGAGGGACGCACAGCGTCCCGGGAGCCCAAAGGTGCCGAATCGTTACGCAAAAATGAGATAAGAGGGACGTCCCGCGTCCCTCATTGCAGGCAGCCGCATTACGATTCACGGCCCCTCCCGCTACAGGCCGCAGGCAGATCAGGCCTTTCCCGCCGCCTCTTGCAACAGCTTCGCCATATAAGCCAGCTTCTCCTCCGTCATGCCGGGATAGACTCCGACCCAGAAGGAATCCGCCATGATCTGTTCCGTCACGCTCAGGTCCGAAGCGATCCGGAAGCGGCCCTCCATGGCTGCGTCGTCGGTAAAGCAGGGGTGCTTCGTCAGGTTTCCGGCGAAGAGCATCCTGGTCTGCACGCCGTGCTTCTCCAGGTGTCCCACCACCTCTGAGCGGGTAAGTCCTCCTCTCACCGTGAGCAGGAAGCCGAACCAGCAGGGATCCGAATCCTTCGTGGCCTCAGGCAGGATATAGCGCTCAGAGCAGTCCCAAAGGGCAGCCTTCAGATACGCAAAATGCTCTCTGCGGAGCCTTGCGAACTCCGGGAACTTCTTCAGCTGGGCGACACCGACAGCCGCCTGCATATCGGTCGCCTTGAGGTTGAAGCCCAGATGGCTGTAGACGTACTTGTGATCGTAGCCGGGCGGGAGCGCTCCGTCCTGCCGGTCGAAGCGGTGCCCGCAGAGGTTGTCATGTCCCGGAGGGCAGACACAGTCGCGGCCCCAGTCCCTCAGGGAGCGCACGATGCGGCCAAGAAGCGGGTTGTCTGTGTAGACAGCGCCCCCCTCGCCCATGGTCATGTGATGAGGCGGATAGAAGCTGGAGGTGCCCAGGTCCCCGATAGTTCCCGTGAACCTTGTCTCACCGTCCAATGTATAGCGGCTCCCCAGGGCGTCGCAGTTGTCCTCGACGAGCCACAAGCCGTGCCGGGAGCAGAACTCCTTCACGGCCTTGAGATCAAAGGGATTGCCCAGTGTGTGGGCGATCATTACGGCTTTCGTCCTCGGGCCAAGCGCCTGCTCAAGCAGGGAGACGTCGATATCCGCGGTGGGGAGTGTGACGTCCACGAAGACAGGAACCGCGCCGTACTGGACTATGGGGGCGACAGTAGTGGGGAAGCCGGCGGCGACGGTGATGACCTCGTCTCCCGGCAGCACTCTCCTGTCCCCGAGCAGGTGGGACGTCAGCGCCCAGAAAGCGAGCAGATTGGCGCTGGAGCCGGAATTGCACAGGGAGACGAAGCGGACGCCGAGATACTCCGACAGATCCTGCTCAAACTGCTCCGTATACCTGCCCGCAGTGAGCCAGAACTCCAGAGCGGAATCCACAAGAGAGACCATCTCCTCGTGGTCATAGACCCTGGAGGCATAGGGGATCCTGTCCCCCTCCTCGAATGCTTTTCCCTGATTGTGATAGGTGTCACAGTATTCCCGGACGCTGCGCAGGATCTCAGCCCTCGCTTCCTGCTCACTCTTTCCTTCAAACATCGATGTACTCCTTAATCTGTAAAATGGTGCGCGCAGAGGCGCTCTCTCCCGCCCCCACGGCCTTGGCCCATTCGACTGTCTTGTGGATCGCCTTGCGGATATCCCAGATGCTCTCCCAGCCGATCACGGTCTTGATCTTCGTGCTGTCGAGCATGAGCAGCCCCGCCTCGTGGGGCCCGCCGTCCGGGAAATCCCTGCGGGAAGCGCCCTCTCCCCAGGCCTCGATGAAGAGGTCGGCGAGCTCTCCCGTGGTGACGGCATCCGCCTCCTCCGGCCCTACATTGTAGGCTCCCATCAAAGAGGGATCCTCCATCTGCCTCTTCCCGAGGAGCAGGTAGGCGCTGAGAGGCTCCAGCACATGCTGATAGGGACGCACGGCCCGGGGATTTCTCAGGGACACCGGATCCCCTTTGGACGCGGCCCGGATGCAGTCCGGAATGATTCTGTCCTTCGCGTAGTCACCGCCGCCGATGACATTTCCCGCTCTCACCGTGGACACCGCGATGCCGCGGGCCCGGAAGAAGGAGTCCCGGTAGGAATGGGTCAGCAGATCCGAGCAGGACTTGCTGTTGGAGTAGGGATCGTAGCCGTCCAGGGCATCGTCCTCCGTGTAGCCCTTCCGGATCTCCCGGTTGAGGTAGACCTTGTCCGTCGTGACGTTGACAATGGAGCGCGCGCACTCCTCCAGGCGCAGGGCCTCCAGGAGATTGACCGTCCCCATGACGTTCGTCTCATAGGTCTCCCTCGGGATCCTGTAAGACTCCCGCACCAGGGGCTGCGCGGCCAGATGGAAGACGACCTCCGGCCTCACCTCCCGGACAAATGCATGCAGATGCGGGAAGTCGCCCACATCCCCTCTCTCGGATCTCATCACGGCAGCGAGCCCCAGCTGACAAAAGAGAGAGGGCTCAGTCGGGGGATCCAGGGAGTAGCCAGTGACCTCCGCGCCTGCAAGCAGAAGCATCTGGGACAGCCATGAGCCTTTAAAGCCTGTGTGGCCGGTCACCAGAACCCGTTTTCCCTTGTAGAACTCCAAGACCTTCTTTCTGTCCATCTGCTGCTCCTCCGTCACTTCCTTCAGTCCTTCCAGACCTTCCAGGGGGCTTTTCCGCTCTTCCAGAGACGCTCCAGCATTTCCTTCTCGCGGAGCGTATCCATGCACTGCCAGAATCCGTTGTGGCGGAACGCGTTCATCTTGCCGTCCGCGGCACAGCGCTCGATGGGATCCCTCTCCCACACCGTGGTGTCGTCCTCAAGGTAGTCCAGCATTCCCTTCTCCACCACCATAAACCCTGCATTGACCCACTCCGGCTCATCCTTGCTCTTCTCGCGGAAGGACGAGACCTTGCCGTCGTCAGAGATGTTGAGATTGCCGAAGCGGATGCTGGGGTGCACGCAGGTCATGGTCAGGAGCCCGCCCTGCTTCTTATGATAGTCGATGAGCGCAGAGATGTTCACATCTGAGACGCCGTCCCCGTAGGTTAAGAGGAAGGGCCCATCGTCAAGATAGGGGGCAATCCGCTTGATGCGTCCCCCTGTCATGGTGTCGAGGCCCGTGTCGATCACGGATACCCGCCAGAACTCCGTGTGGTCGCTGTGGACGATCATGTCGCCGCGGCCTTTCTTGAAATCAAAGGTGATGTCGGAGTGGTACAGGTAATAATTCGCGAAATATTCTTTGATCACATGCTGCATGTAGCCGCAGCAGATGATGAATTCGTCTATGCCGTAGGCAGAGAAGATCTTCATGATGTGCCAGAGGATGGGCCTGCCGCCGATCTCAACCATGGGCTTTGGGCGCAGATGGCTCTCTTCTGAGATGCGGGAGCCGTAACCGCCGGCTAAAATAACTGCTTTCATAATACTCCTTTAATCGTTACGATTCACTTAATCCTGTTTCCGCCTGCGCTCGTCCTCAGCGCGCTGGTTCCTGCGGCGCCTGCGGTTGCGCTCGCGCCTTAAGTGGATGCTCACAATGAGAAGAATGAGGATGATCGCCAGCAGAATTCCCCCGATGATGAAGATCGTGCGGACGAGGCTCCCGTCTTGCGAAGAGCGGACCGCGCCGCTGCCGGGGTTCTCTCCATTAGCGGATCCCTTCGCACCGGCAGAGGCAGCGTCCTTGTCAGGGGATGCAGCCGCTCCTTCCTCAGTCTCACCGCCTTCTGCCGCTGACTCTTGTGCCGCCTCCGCGGCAGAGCTCACTGCCGGAAGCTTCTTCGTCACCATGGTGCCCACCTCGCGGCCGTGCCAGTAGTAGGTGCCGGTGACCAGCTCGCTGCCGTCTTCCTGGGCCGCGGAGCTGCTGCTTACTTCACACTGCTCAAAGGAAGCGTCGTTCGGCAGGGTCAGCGTCCCGCCGGATACGATCTCATCCGTGACATTCGGAATCGTGACCGAGCGGAACTCACCGAGGCCGTAGTTGCAGAGTCTCCGGGTGTCGTTCAGACAGTTGTCCATCCCCATACAGTGGAGGGCGATGACGATCACGGTCCTGCCGTCCCGCTCCACGTAAGTGGCGAGGCAGCTGCCCGCCAGGTCCGTATAGCCGGTCTTGCCGCCGATGATCCCGTCGTAGGCGTACTCTTCCGTCACAAGGAATTTGTGGTGGTTCTGGAAGGTCCGCTCCTCGTTCATATTCGTAGCGGGGATCGTGTACACCTTCGTGTGGACGATCTCCCGGAACAGGTCATTTTCAAGGGCTGCCTTTGAGATCAGGGCCAGGTCATGGGCCGAAGAATGGTGCGCTTCGTTGGGCATGCCGCAGGCATTTGCGAAATAGGAATGGGTACAGCCGAGTGCCTCCGCTTCCTCATTCATCATTTCCAGAAAATGCTCCAGCGTGCCGCCCACCGCCACACCGATCTCGGTGGCGATGTCATTGGCGGACTTGAGCATCATGCCGTAGAGCATGTCGCGGAGCGTAAAGACCTCTCCCACCTGGGTATAGAGGTTCGAGCTGCCGCTGATGGCGTACTCGACCCCGGTCTCGCTCATGGTCACCTGCTGGTCCAGATCGCCGTACTTGAGGGCCACCAGACAGGTCAGGATCTTCGTGAGGGAGGCCGGCGGCGTCTCCGTGTCCATCCCTTTCTCCGCCAGGATGGTGCCGGTATCCGCGTCCATGACACAGAAATAATCCGAGTAAGTGTCCTCGAGAAGCGGCCAGCCCTCCGTCCCGTTGGAGGGGATCACGGAGGGATCCGCATAGGACGGCCCCGCCGAAACGGCCTCCTCCTCACCCCAGGCTGCGGGAACAAGCGCAAAGAGAAGCAGCAGGCCAAGAACCAGGCTCACTGCCGCCCGTGTTTTTTTATTTCTCATCTCCAAGTCCCTCATTGATCACCCGGCAGAGGCCTTGCAGGGCTTCCTGCTCGTCCTCGCCGTTGCACACAATTTCGATCTCGTCGCCCTTCTTGACGCAGGCGCCGAGAACGGACAGGACGCTCTTGGCATTTGCCGTAGTATTTCCGAATGTGAAGGTCACCGTCGATTTGTACTTCAAGGCCTCCTCACAAAACCTCCCGGCGGGCTTTAAGTGCAGTCCTGCTTCATCTTTAATTACCGCTGTTCCAATCACCATGTGTCATTTTCCCCCTTCTGTGTCCTCTGCCTGAGAAAGGACTGTAGTTTCTGTTACTGTGATCTCCGCCATGACGTCCTCTGCCAGGGAGAAGCCCTCCGGCAGATCGATCCGCACAGGGATTGTGCTCGTCCCGAGCGGAACGCCCTTCAAATCGACATAGGCCTCGATTTGGTCCACGGTCAGGTTCCGAAGCGCATTGTCGGAGCCCTTCACGCGGATATCTGCGACAGCGCTCTCAAAGACGGCGTTCAGTCCTTCCTTGAGGCCCTGCTTTTTAATCCTCTTCGTCTCATATTCAAGCGACTTTGTATTGTACTCCAGAATCTTAACGGTTACAACCACTGTTTCGCTGAAGCCGTCCGCAAGGCGGATGCCCGCGGGCAGATAGTCCGGAAGATTCACCCGGATCTCCACATCCTCGGAGGCCCCGCTGATATCCACTGCCTGGGACTCCTCGGAGATCAGAATGCGGCTGCCATTGAGGCGGAAGTCCTCCAGCGCCTCGTCGCTCCCTGCGATGGAGATGGTCTGCGGCGTCACCGTAATCTCTCCGGTCTGATATCCCGGATACGGCTCTCCATAGGTCTCCGCATAGATCGGAATGTCCGCGACCACCTTATAGAGCGTCACTCTCACCCGGATATCCTCCTCATCGACAGAGAAGGACAGGTATTTCATCCGGGACTCGCCGAGCTCATCGCCGTTCTTGTCGTAGACGTGGAGCGTCGCTCCCAGCGTGCTGTCCTGATACAGGTAGGAGACGTCCACCTCGGCCTGTACCTTGTCAATGCGCTCGATCATGGACCGGGGCCCGCGGATCGCCAGCTTCTCGGGGTAGCTCGTGAGCGTGCCCACCTCATACCCCCTGGCCGGTGTAGAATTGCCTGCCACTGCATTGATCACGAAATCCTTGCTCTCCATCTCCTCGAGACGTATCTGGATATTTCGCGGTGTCACGGTGATGTTGCTCTGGTTAACACCCGGCGCGGATACCGTAACAGGCACCATGACCGGGTCAGACTCCATGTCGACGATCTGCGTCAGGTCCACGTTGGCGGAGATGTTGTTCGGAGAGAGCTTCTCCACGACGGAGCGGGTCGCTTCTACGGTCACGCTCACCGTATCGAAGCCCTCCGCCAGCGCATAGGAGAGGTTCATGCTCTCGATATAAGAGGCATTCGTCACATTGACCGGGATATTGGAGATGGTCCTTGTGATCACCGGGTTGCTGACATTCATGATCGCCAGCCACACAAGAAAGGCGATCAATACGGAGATCAGTTTTAATACGGGATGTTCCAGGAGTCGTTCTCTCATCTCGTCCACCGCTGTCCTTTCCGGAAGGGAAGCTTGCGGTCCTCTCGATCCTTCATATTCTTCTTCTGAATCTGGTGCAGCTCCTCCCTGAGAGAGCTGGCGGTGATGCCGGTGGTCAGGTTCCCCATGTAGGCATAGGAGACGCGCCCGGTCTCCTCGGAGACGATGATCGTGAGGGAGTCACTGACCTCGCTGATCCCCAGTCCGGCGCGGTGGCGCGTCCCGTATTTCTTATTGAGCTGCGCATTCTCCGACAGCGGGAGGTAGCAGGTCGCCGCCTGGATGCGGTTCCCGCGCACGATGACAGCGCCGTCGTGCAGCGGCGTGTTGTGCTCAAAGATATTGACGAGGAGCTGGGAAGAGAGCTCGGAATCCAGAATGATTCCCGTGTTGATGTACTCCGTGAGCAGGATGTTCTGCTCCAGGACGATCAGTGCGCCTGTCCGCACGTCGCTCATCTCGTTGACGGCGCGCACGATCTCCGTGATGGTCTTGTCGGAGAAGCGTTCATTGCGCTGACCGTTGTCAAAGGAGAAGATGGAGGAAAGGAAGCTCTTCGTTCCGAGGGATTCCAGTCCTTTTCTGAGCTCCGGCTGAAAGATCACTGCGAGAATGGTAATCAGGGTCGGGGCCAGGGAGGAGGCAATCCACAGAATCGCCGACATCTGGAAGATGGACGCGATGACAAGGAAGACCATGACCACGAGAGTGCCTTTCAGCAGGGAATACGCCCGCGTCCTCTGAATCCAGAGCATGCAGAAATAGATGAGACCTGCGATGATCAGAATCTCAATGATATCGATGGGCTGTATCTTCGGAAAATAGAGGCCCGTAATATAATATCGGATTTGGTTCCAAACCGTTGACACTTCGCGCTGCCTCCTCTACAAGGGCTTGTTGGTCAGACGTCTTACGAGACCTGGTGGAAGGAAGCGGATTCCCCGGGATTCTGCTTTCTCCCCTTCTTTAAGACTGCCTTGGGAACCGCCTTCACGTAGTAATAGTAATCATCGTCCTCAAACTGCAGGTACTCGCTCTTCCGGTAATCCAGGGGCAGGAGCACAAGCAGAAGCAGCTCCGCCGCGGCCACAGAGGCTCCGGTGCCGATCAGGGCAAGGGGCAGGTTGAGCTCAGTATGAAGGACAAAGCGTCCAAGCAGCAGGAAGAGCAGGTACACCGCCCCTCCCATGAGCGCCGCAATATACGGCGCGTAATCCGCACTCAGCTTTCTCAGCGCACACACGAAGACCAGGCAGCCGGCAAGGCCAAGCACGGTCACGGCGAGCTCATTGGTAAAGGTACCCGTCACGAGCAGGTGCAGCTTCCCCACGTAATCCTTGGGATCCATGGCGGTGATCGTCTGCGCCTCGCGCCCCAGCATTTCCACAAAGGCATAGAGCACAGCGCCCGGGCAGACCGCAAAGATGCAGGACGGAGAGCGCCTCAGTCCGCAGCAGATCGCGGTCAGGGGATCGAAGCCGAAGAACATCGCGAAGGGTGTGAGCACGGCCGCCACCGAGTCCCCCGGGACAAAGCGGAGAAACAGGAGATAGAGCACCAGGCAGATGAGGAGCGCCACTGCTCCCGCCAGGAGATCCAGGCCGAAGGCCTGCCCGGTAATGAGCCCGCAGCCGATCAGCGGTACGGCCTGTGTGGGAAGAAACGCAGCGATCAGGGAAATC